>JAQYGS010000001.1 GCA_028722515.1 Clostridia bacterium
ATTCCGACCAACACACCCGTAATAACAAAAACAATTACCGTCATCAATTCCACATTGATTCCTGTCATAGATGCTCCTTTTTTATTGCTTCCTATTGCGTAGATTTTTTTTCCAAACTTTGTGCTGGTAGTCAGATATGTAAATAAAACAACAATTCCAAGTAATACCAGGCCTACGATCGGAATAAACGCTGCTTTACCATTTCCGAACCCATAGAACCTCTGATAAGAATCCATGGATGATATCATTCTATATACAGAACTTCCACCTCCGCAGAGATCCTTTGGAATTACCTGACAGAAATATTGAGCAAAAGACCGGAAAATCAACATAGTCGCCAAGGTTACAATAAAAGCAGGCATTTTTACATAGCCCACAAGCAATCCATTCAGTATACCGCAAATAGCTCCAAATCCTATGCAAAATAAAAATGAAATTATGATACTTCCTGTTATATTGTAAATAACTACTGCAAATCCGCTTACCATTGCAAGCATAGAGCCAACTGAAAGATCAATTTCTCCTATCAGGCAAACTAATCCCATTCCTATTGCAATGATTCCTATTACAGCCGAATGACGTAATACATTCATAACACCGCTTAGCGTAAGTCCATTTGATGTAAGTGCATAAATCGCAAATATAGCCACAAAAACAAACACAAAACTATATTGTCCCAGAATCCTGGATATTGGTTTTTTCTTTGCTGTCATTCTATTACCCTCCTTAAGCATTGACCGCATTTGTCGAATAAAGCATTACCGTCTGCTCGTTAATTTCCTCATGTTCCAGGATTTTTACAATTTTTCCCTCATAAAAAACAGCACAGTAATCCGCAATTTTCTGTATCTCCGGAATTTCTAATGTATTAATTAAAATTGTTTTACCCTTTTTTGCCAAGTTTAAAATCAGTTTATAAATCTCTGCCTTTGCGCCTACATCAATTCCCTGAGTAGGATTATCCAGCAGGAGAATATCTGCATTTGTATTCAGCCACCTTGCCAGAAATACTTTCTGCTGATTTCCCCCGCTAAGAGAAAGTATTGAATCATTACAGTTCTGTGCTTTTATGTCAAGCATAGATTTGAAATTCTCAAATTTGTCCTGTTCTGCTTTTTTGTTAATATGAAATTTCCCAGCAGATAAAGTATGTTCTGCCAGGTACATATTTTCCAATAAAGACATATCTCCGATGACAGAATTTTCTTTTCGGTTAGAAGGCAGCATAGCAATACCGGATTTCATAGCCTTATGTATAGAATGGCGAGGAACAACTTTATCATAAACACTCAAAGTACCTCCAAAAGCTTCTGTTATTCCAAACATACATTGCATCAGTTCACTGCTTCCTGATCCTTGCAGCCCTGTAAATCCGATGATTTCTCCCCTTTTTACTTCAAGATTAATTTTTTCAAATCCAGGTCCGGTAAAATCCTTAAGTTTTAATATTACATCTCCATATTTTCTGGTTTCATAAACATTTCTGGATGATAGAGCTGCACCTACCATAAGTCCTGTTATCTCTTCCGGGCTGACATCTTTTATGTTTCCGGAAGCAATATATTCTCCATTTCTAAGGACTGTATATCTATCAGAAATTTTAAAAATTTCCGGCATTTTATGTGAGATAAAAATAAACGAAGTTCCCTGGCTACGTAATTTTCCGATGATATCAAACAAATGAGCAATTTCCTCATTGTTTAATGCTGTTGTCGGTTCATCAAGAATCAGAAGTTTTGCCTCAGAAAAAAGTGCTTTCACAATTTCCAGAAGTTGTTTTTCACTTGTTTTCAAATTTTCTACTTTTTCAAGTGGATCAATTTCAACATTGAGTTTTTTAAACAGTTTCTCTGTTTCTTGTATCATTTTCTTTTTATTACATTTTCCAAGTTTATCAACGTATTCTTTTCCAATAAAAATATTTTCATAAACCGTCATATCGTTAAAAAGGTTCAACTCCTGATGAACAAAAGCAATTCCCATTTCTTCCGACTTTTTTACGGTAATGTGATCCATATTGTGTCCATTAAACGAAATTGTTCCGCTGTCTCTGGTATAGACACCAGTCAAAATATTCATCAACGTAGATTTTCCTGCACCATTTTCTCCCAATAATGCATGTACCTCTCCTTCTTCAACAGAAAGATTTACTTTTTTCAGAACAGGTATTCCATTAAACGCTTTACATATATCCTTCATTTCCAGTAATTTCATGGGATGTCTCCTTAACAATATAATTTAAAAGAGATTCCGGAGAAGAAATAAGTCTCCTCCGGAATTTCTTTTCTATTGCCATCAAATTTTCTTTTACGTTTCCCTGTTTAGAAAGAAGGATAATCTGCAACATTTTCTGCAGTAACATTTTCACATGCAATTACGTGATCCTGTTCTACTTCTTCTCCATTCAGGTATGCAACCATATCGTCAATTGCTGTTTGAATCATTGCAGGACTGTAAGTCACAGAAACAAGGCCATCACATTTTTCTGCTATATCCTGATAACTGTTTCCACGAAGCACTTCATAGAACTCATCCAATCCACCACATCCCGTAATAACCGGTCCGTTTGAAAGGAATTTTTCTTTTGTTGCATCATCGATTCCACCACCATTTAATGCCTCCAGAATTCCCATTGCAAGTTCATCATCTTCTGCATAAAACCATTTTATATCTGCATTGGATGCATCACCCATTAAAGATTCAAAGGATGTTTTAGTATCAGAACGACTCCAGTTCATTGCACCTGAATAAGTTATGGATTTTAAATCATCCTCTGTCCATTTAGCGTCATCTGCGATTGTGTTTCCATCGAATTCTATTGCTCCGGTAAGATAATCAGTAAATCCTTTATCTCTCAAAGATGTTACAGAAGATGTATCACCTTCATACACATAAATTTTATCGCCAGGCTTCAGTCCTTTATCTACAAAATATGCTGCAGCTCCAGCACCAATACCGCTGTTATCACCTTTTACATTGGAAACAGCTGTAGAAGATACTGCATCTATAATACGATCAAATGCTACATATGGCACCTGTGCATCTACAATCTGCTGAATTGCGGACTGTACAGTATCATCCAAAGGTTGTACCACAATTGCTGTATTTTCTGTATCTCCTGCCAGAATATCTTCAATTTGGGTAATCTGATCAGATGCGCTTGCAGCAGTAACAACTTCTGCAGAATAAGTGCCTTCTTTATTAATTTCCTCCACCTTTTCTTTTGCAAAAGTTGCTACAGCACCTGTCCATCCGTGATCTTCTGATGCGGTCAGTACATAAATGTGTTTACCCTCATCCTCTGCAAATACATTTGTTGCAAGACCGAGTGTCATTGTAGCTGCCATAATTCCTGCCAATACTTTTTTTGCTTTCATAATTCATTCTCTCCTTTTTATATATTTACAGTCACTTCAAGTGCCTGCATTATACTACATACTGTTCAATATACTTTTTGGAAAGTCTAAGACTATCTATTATCTTTTCCTGACTTCCCTCAAATGCCTTGTCCTCAACCTCAATGCATGTATATCCGTCATATCCAATGTCCGTAAGAGCTGATACATATTTCCCCCAGTTCACATCCCCCAATCCTGGAAGTTTTGGACTCATATACTCTAATGGATATGCCATAGTGCCACATTGTCTTAATTTATCCTTATGAATTTTAATGTCTTTGTAATGTATATGAAAAATTTTATCTTTAAATTCATAAATAGGCTGAATATAATCCATCATCTGCCATGTAAAATGAGATGGGTCAAAATTAATTCCCAGATATTCACTGTCCAGAATTTCAAAAATTTTTTTCCAGATAACAGGCGAAGTCATAAGATTCTGTCCTCCTGGCCACTGATCCTTTCCAAAAAGCATTGGACAATTTTCAATTGCGACTCTTACTTTATTCTCCTCTGCCAATTTCAAGATTGGAGTCCAGATTTCCTTTACCATTTTCAGGTTTTCTTCCACTGTTTTTAGCTGATTTCTTCCAATAAAAGTGGTCACCATATTTACATCAAGTCTGGCACTGGCGCGGATCACTGTTTTTAAATGCTCTACTGCCTTTCCAGCTTTTTCCTGATTCATATCCATTACATTGGGATAATAAGCAAGCGATGAAATCTGAATATTCTTTTTTCGTGCATATTCCACTATATGATTTGCATATTTGTCATCATCCAGTACACGCTGAACGTCAATATGAGAAACCCCTGCGTATCTTCGTTCTGCTTTTCCAGCAGGCCAGCAGGCTACTTCCACGCACTGGAATCCTAACTGTTCGGCAATATCTATCATTTCCTCATAGGATGACTGTTCCAGAATAGCACTTACAAACCCAAGCTTCACAATACTACCTCCTCATTTACTTTCACAGAAATACCTGATTCACTAGATTTCATACTTCCGAATACCGCTCTCATAGCATTAAGAACACTCTCTCCAGACACCGGCGGTTCTTTATTTGTCTTAATTGCTTCCACAAATGCATCAATAATCCCTGATTTTGTCTGCTTGTCATTCGTCTGAATCTGGTCAATATTGTAAAATATTTTCCCTCCATCTTTTCGAATTACTTCTATGCAATAAGATGGATCATCATATATTTTCATAATTCCCTTTGTTCCATATAGAATTGTAGAATTATCTTCTTCACCATAGTACGTCCAGCTTGCTGTCATTGTACCAATAGCACCCTTTTTCATCCTGTATATACAGATTGCATTGTCATCCACTCCAATCAGATTTCCAGATGAATCTTTTTTGTCAAGAGTGACAATTTTGGATGTAGTTTCCACCACTACATCATCCAGCAAATACTGAATGAGATCTGTTTTGTGTATTCCAAGATCAGCCATTACGCCCATAGCAGCTCTTTTTTTATCAAAGAACCAGGTTGCAGGTCCGGAATCTACACTCCAGGTTTCAGGACCTCCATGGCCAAAAGTAGTTTTAAATGTAATTACATCACCAATTTCTCCCTGTCTGAGAAGCTTCTTCGCTTCCACGTGTGCTTTTGCAAATCTCTGGTTTTGACCAATCATCAGTATTTTTCTTTTCTCTTTTGCAGTATTTACCATAGCTTCACAATCTTCAATTGTGGTTGCCATTGGTTTTTCACATAAAACATGCTTTCCTGCATTCAGAGCTTGTAAAGTAATAGAAGCATGAGCATTATTTGCCACACAAATACTTACTGCATCAATTTCCTTTTCATTTAAAATATCCTCAACACTTTTATATGCCTTGCAATGATATTTATCTGCCAGATTGTTTGCTCTCTCCTGATTCATATCATACAAACCAACAAGTTCTGAATCCTTATTATCCAAATATTCAGGAATATGGCGTACCTGGGCTATTTTTCCACATCCAATTACTCCAACTCTGACCATCTCTTATACACGCTCCTCACGTTTTAACTTTTATGAAAGACTTTTTGTATATCTATGAAAGAATATTATCATTCTATTTATTCTATTTCAATATATGCTCTTTATTTAGATATATTTTCTACATTTTCATCCATTTCTTCAATATTTTTTATGCTATAAGTACAATATGTTTCATAATTTATGAAATATTTTTCATTTCTTTCATAAATAAAAAAGCTGGAAGAACAATATTATGATTTACAAATCACAAAATGATCCTTCCAGCTTTTTCATCCAAGAATATTTTTTTAATTTACCAAATCAATAATATCAGAAAGGTCATAATATCCGTTATCTGTTTCGATGTAGGTATCAGGAGCATAAGAATCATTTTCCTCTCCACCTGCTGCCCAACGAATTCCAAGAAACACCAGAACTGCCAGCAAAACTATCACAGCACATCTTTCCTTACGTATACTCTTTCTAAATTCGTCCTGCTGTTCTATGCTCCTGAATTGTATATCTTTCAGATCTGCACCACAATATGAACAGGTTTTTCTGTCATCGTTATTATTTACTTTACCGCATTTCCAACATACCTGCATAATTGATGCCTCCTACCAGTCCTTAATAATGTCAAGGTAATCACTTACTTTTATTTTCCCTGTCTTATTAATATTATCTCTGTTTTCTTCCTCAATAACTTCTCTCAGAGTATCCGGAAGTACCTCAGAAGTTCTGCTGTCCCGTCCAACGCTTCTGAAAAAAGCAATGATTGAAATGGGAAGGCCCACAATTAACGCACAGCCTGCTCCCCTCATAAATCCAATGTTGACCCAGATAAAAACAAACACAATCAGAGCTGTTATCCAAGACCAGGTAACATATTTTATTTCCCGGTGATTCTTTTCATGATCTTCACAGATTAAATCCTGATATTTCTTATAGGAAGCAGGATCTGTTTCTTCAAATTTTTTCATGGCATCCGCACTTAATTTCGCAACAAATTGTGCATATTCCGGCTGTGAACTGAAATGCTGAGGTTTTTTGGAATTTTCTTCTTCCAATGTCTGAAGTTTTTCCAGAAGCTTTACGTAATCCTTATATTCACATGGCTTATCTTCAGAATCATCATCAGACAACAAATTCTTTTTTTCGTATATATGTGTAAAAAATCCACACAATCCTTCCGCCTGTTCTCTGGAGGCGGTAATCATACAATTCTGGTTGAAATATACAGATGATTTATGAAAACAGAAATTCCCGGGATTTTTATACAGAGTATTATTATAGATCAGACCCTTATCTGCAATGACAAGCCTCATCTGTGGTATAACAAGATAAACCATGTCTTTCTCCTTCAGAACTAAACCCAGAGTTTCCTTCATGGCTTCCAGCTCCTGATTTTCCAGAGGAGGATTAGCAATCACAATTTCCTGCTTTGGGAATATTTCTCTCAGATAACATTCAATACCTTCATCGATTCTTTTTCCCATCTCTGTTTCAAAGGGCTCAACTACTGACTTTTTCTGTACCTCACGATAAAAAAGTATGTTTTTCAGCTTCTGTTCTTCAATCTTCATGTACTTTTCAGCTTTTCTCTGTGAAAATTTATTACCACAGTTTTCGCAGACCCAATATTCTTTTACAGTAGAATCTGTATCCATTCCGCAAAGGCCACAGAGCAAACCAATGGGACCCATGAGCAGGAAGCCGCAGCAGGCTTCTCCAGTTCCAAATCCTCTGCTATGTACTTTTGTATTTGAAACATAATGACAGTTGTCACTTCCACAATTAGGACATTTCATTGATGTACCTCCAGATTATGCTGCATTCCTGCAGCTGTATCAGCATTATCCCTATGCCGCCCAGGATTCCCGTGGTCAGTCTTAACCATTGTGTGGACGTCCGCATTTTTAAATACTGGGTTATTCCATCAATAGCCATAGGAATACAAAGGATTACCCCTATTTTTATATTTGTGGAAAAAAGGCAGTAAATTAAAATTCCAAGAAAATATCCTGCCAAAATACCAGTACATCGGGCACATAAAGGAAATTGATAGCCTTTATAAAAAAAGCTTCTTTCCGGCATCTGGTGACATCCCATTGCAGCTCCCAGGCGCATAAGCCGCAGCCATATTTTAGTTTTTTTATCCTCTTTCATTTTTTACAACACTCTAACAAAGTCTGGGTATCATCTGTTTTTAATTCTACAGGTATCTGGAACTCACTGCCGTCTGATTTTTTTATCCTGATAATTTTTCCATATCCACAAAAAAGAAAAATCGCTGCAACAAGAAACCACCATGCATTGATAAATCCAAAAAATATAAATATCACTCCATATAATGTATCCCAGAAATCCATTTTTGTCTTTACTCTGATATCTGCAATGTCATTTAAATAAATATTCTCTTCTTTTACACGCGGCTTTCGGAATACTTTTTTAACGGACTGTGAAATATGCATGACACGATTACTGATTTCAACATCTGTATAGATCTGTTTATAAATCAGATAGCCTAACATTTTTTTCTTTTGAAAAGACAATTTTCTGGTAATTTCTTTCGGTTCTTCTTCCGTATTACACATTGTAAAATTCCCCCTTATATACTAGAACGAATCCTGCTTTGCAGGATTCTCCGCCTGCAGCGGGTTGCTTTTGCAACATAAAAAACTATGGGTTTATCATACACCCATAGTTTTATAAAATCGTCTGCTTTCAGCATACTTACTGTTTATTATAAGTACCGTCAAAAGATACATTCAATCCTCCAAAGGAACCTTCCAATGTTGTCACAAAAAGTTTGCTTCCATATGTAATTACTCTCAGTTCAGCACGATAACCACCCATATCTTCTACATAAGAGAACTTATGGGGGTTGATTTTATTCAGGGTTCCCTCAATCTGGCCAGTATTGATTCCCCATACCGCCTGTCCATGGACTGAATACTCTCCTTTATGTGATTCCTGTATCGTAATAGACGCGGCAGAATCTTCTCTTAAATAAATTCCAGTAATCTGCTCCGGTTCAGGATTCTGTCTGTGAAAATAAATATCAGATTCCTCACAGGATGCCATCCACTGAATCATATACCATGATGGCGATTCATAAAGACTGGCATCGCTGGCATAATAATTGCAGATTCCATTCTGGAGAAAGCCACACTCTATCTGACCGTCATCTGTCAGAGTCACCGCTGCCTCCATTATACTATAAAGTCCAGGCATTCCACCCTTCATAAAGTAAATCCCATCTGTATATTTGACATCCGAATCAATAGTATACAGGCATTCCTTTACATAATCATATTTGGTACCCAGCATTTTTTTCAAACTTTGATCTACTTTTACATTTTCCAGAAGAAGCCTGGGGGAAATCTCTTCCTCATATGCAGACTGCAGATCCGGCCATTGTTCTCTTTTTGTATAAAAAAGAAACAGTGAAGCAGAAATGATAATAAGAAAAGTAAAGCAAACTGCAATCTTCTTTCGATTCCTGGCAAAAAAGCCCCAGGGAGACTGATAACTGGATAGTGTCTTTGACAGCTGCCGGACTGAAGGAAATCTCTTATGGGAATCCACCTGAATGCAGCGGTTAATAACCGGAAGAAGCCTGCCCTTATAAGAAGCCTGGTTCTTTTCGGGTAATTTACCTGTAAGGAGTTCATTCATTGTTACACCAATGGAATAAATATCACTGGTTTTATCTGTCTGGCCGTAACCATAATGCTCCGGAGAAGCATATTCTCTTGTACCAAGCAATATGGTATCTCTCTCTTTTTCTTCTTTATAAGACCGTGCAGCATCAAAATCAATCAGCTTCACTGTGCCGTCCCTGCGAAGCATTATATTTGATGGTTTAATATCCCTGTGAATAATGGGAGGATTCTGAGAATGAAGCTCCTCCAGTGCATGGCACACCTGCTTAATGATGTTTATTACATCATTTTCTTTAAAAGTACCATACATTTCCAGGTACTCTTCCAGGCTTATTCCATCAATATTTTCTTCAATAACATATGTATTTCCATCAAAAAAAGAAACATCATAAACAGCAGCAAGGTTCTCATTGCTGATATCTTTCAGTTTCTGATACATTTCTGTAAGATCTTTACTGTAATATGTTTTCATAATGCAGAAGGTTTCTCTTGGCTTATAAAAGATCTGTTCTACTTTTCTTTTTTCTGATTCGCTTATGATGCGTATATTCTGAACCCTGTCAAAAAAGAAATCCTTCTCATATTGTTCAGACTGACTGTTCATAGCTATTCCTTATCTGTCAGACTCATTTCAAGTCCACGTTTTTTCAGCAATTCGTCAATCTGATACACCGTCCAGTTATTTCGGATACCATATTCCACCACCGCATCTTCCTCTTTTTTCGGATATAGTTCCTTGTTTCCGGAAAGCTTAAGAAGCCTGTTGGTTTCTTCCACGGAAGCATGCAGGCCCAGTGCGATTTTAATAACAGCTTCCTTTGACGGAAGTTTTTCCCCTTTTGCAAGATTATAAATATAAGGTTTTGATAAAGCGATCTTCCCTACCAGATTTCCCGGTTTAATTCCTTTCTGACTGCAAAGCTCTGCAAAATAGT
The DNA here is from genome assembly GCA_028722515.1 of Clostridia bacterium. Classification (GTDB taxonomy): domain Bacteria; phylum Bacillota; class Clostridia; order Lachnospirales; family Lachnospiraceae; genus Blautia_A. The sequence continues at coordinate 9,973 of JAQYGS010000001.1, forward strand.
CACAAAAACGGCACTCGCCCTTATAATTCTCATCCATCCAGTCTTCAAGTTGATCTGTTGTATGAATACTTTTCAGTTCATTCTCCAATTCTTCTGTTGTTTTGACCATACGTGTATTCTCCTCTTACTGCCGTATTTCTCACTTTTACATAAACTTTAGCACCACAGATTCAATTAGTAAAGCAGACTTTTTATCTTAGGCCAATAAACTTTCAGACATAAAAACAGAGAAGGAACTGTTACATTCCTTCTCCCCTTGTTTCAAATTTTCCTTACACAACATTACTATCCGACCTGATAATATGAATTATTAATATAAGTTTCATTTTCTGTAAAGCTGTCAATATCCATATAGCCGGTAGTACCGGTTCTTCTGACAATTACCTGCCCTGCTTCTGTCCATTCCAGTCTGAAATGTGCTTTATTCCAATCCGCCTCCACTATATTGGACCCGGTTATCTTTCCCTGTGCAGAAACTACGCCGCTTTGGGTAATTGATTTAAATGTCACATTTATTTTTCCGTTTCCGGAATCATTAATTTCCAAACTAACGCTATCTTCTGAACCACCACTTGTACTTATATAATATCCCATCTCTCCTTCAAAATGATCGATGTCATAATGAAGTTTTTCTTTCTCTGATTTTTCAGAAAGACTGCCGATATTTTTTTTAATGGATTTGTAGGTTAGACGCGAAACATCTCTATATGTTAATCCATTAGCTTTTAATGAACTTATAAAATGATCTACATCAGATTTTAATATTTTCTTCAGATTATATCCTTCAAGACGATCTTCAAATTCATCTGCTAATCCGTAACGTTCTCCATTTACAATTGTTGTATATTCATCTTTGTCCAGATTATAGGTGATACTTGATAAGTTTCCCTCAGGAAGATCTACATTGAAAAACATATTCAAATCTTCTTTATCAAAATCATAACAAAATTCTGCCTTCAATCCTAAATTTTCTTCTTCTAATGCCTGAGAAAAGATCTCCGGGATCCGGGAATCCTCTATTCTCGCAAATTCATTTTCATCCATATACTCTAGCTGCCACTCCCCATTATATTTAAATATATACTCTGGATCATCATCACCCTTTTCTTCAGTCACAGTGAATTTTTGTAACTTTCCAATTATCTCCTTCGCTTCGCTGTCAGAGATTTCCACGCTTTTACAAAGCAAAAGAAATAGTATAAATATGAGGACCAGAATTCCTGCAAATATCATAACTCTTTTTATAATTTTTTTCCTATCTTCACTGGAATGTTCCATAGTATATTTTTCCTCTTCCTATCTCATTTTTGTGAAATAATTTTCTAACGATAAAGAATCCTGCTTTGCAGGATTCTCCGCCTGCGGTGGGTTGCTTTTGCAACATAATTCCTCTCCGCCGCAGTGCGATCCTGCGCGGAGCGTTTTTTATGTCATAGGAATTCGAAATCTTCATATAACAATATGGAGTACTTTCCTATGACATAAAAAAACTATGGGTCAATCATACACCCATAGTTTCTTCTATGTCGTCCACTAACAGCAGACTTATGTTTTCCAGCAATCATCCTAATTTAGGATAACTCAATGAAGAGCTTAAATCTTGCATCCTGCTGACAGAAAAATTATATTGAGAATAGAAAAGGAACAACCGCCCACAAGAGGTTGACCTCATAAACATCAGTGAAATATGTACACATAGCTTGTTTTATGATATAATTTAATTGTAAGTTGGAAAAAGGAGACTCTTTATTCCGCCGCCCCAATTATCGCAGAGAAAGAAGGTATAGTAATGCCAGAAGATCTCATGCGGAGCAACAGGGTGAATCCATGAATCAATTCGTTATCCGGGCCATAAATGACACCATGGAACGAGACAACGCATAACCAATACCATTCTGCCAATACTCTACAAGAAAGGATGTATTATTATGTCACACAAACATTTATATACCTGTGATGATATTATGAAACTGCCTGATTTTATCCGGGTGGAACTATTTGACGGCGTAATCTATACAGATGACTGGACTGATTTGGAAATTGATGAGGAAGTGTTTCAGAATCCTCCATCTGAGGACCATCATGTTACCTATCGACTTTCTGTCATTAAAGAATAAATCCTGCTGCCGGGTGTCCAATTTTGGACGGCTCAATTTTAAGCAGTACTCTTGAATCCTGATTCCGAATATACTACAGTTAGACCACCAATCATTATGTATCATTCACTGTGAAAGGAAGTGTTTTTATGAGCAACAGAGACTTTGCAAAATCTCTTATCGACCAGATTCCAGAAAAAAAACTGGTTTATGTAATTGCCTATCTCCAGGGTGCTGCTATTCCGGAAGAAATGCCAAACACCGAAACCATGGAAGCGTTTAATGAGCTTGACAATAACGGCGGTCATAAGTTTACTGGAACTACCGACGATCTCTTTGCAGAATTAATGGAGGATTAACGATGCTGGATGTCAGATACTCCACAAAATTCAAGAAAGACTTTAAAACCTGCGTAAAACGCCATTACAAAATGAAATTATTGCAGCAGGCCATTGATATACTGAGGATACCAGATGTTCTTCCCCCAAAGAACCGGGATCATAATCTAAGTGGAAATTATTGCAATTACCGTGAATGCCATATCGAACCGGACTGGTTGTTGATTTACCGTCAGGAAAATAATGAGCTTTTATTATACCGAACTGGTACACACACGGATTTATTTGATATGTAATGACATTTATCTGTTTTGTTAACAGCAATTACTCTCTTGCGTCCTGCTGCCAGAAGTGTTATATTGAGAATAGAAAAGGAACAACCGCCCACAAGGGGTTGACCTCGATCAGATTATAATAGAATTACCACCCTTTCACTCGCCAAAGTTGTAGGGTGGTTTTTCTATGCCTTAAAACATCAATACAACGATTTTTAACACCGATTTTCGCCTTTAAATATCTTACCCTATAATTTATACCTATAATCAATTCAGTAGGCGGTCGGTATGGTTTTTCTCCATTACTGGGGAAACTAATGGGGGGACTGGCTCACATTCTCATGTTTCATCTTTTTTGAATCGTCCCCTCTCACGTAACAATTATTTTTCTCCATAGTCAACCCCACATCCCCGTTCTCCAAATCCTCGATTGCTCCAGAGAATCAGACGGGGGGATCTGGATATTTTTTCTCTTTGGATTAATAAATTACTCCAGTAAAACTTACATTCTCTTTGCAAAAGGACCACAAGAAAGCAACAGGCCCACTCTCAAAAGCTGATGCGGGAATAAATTATTTTTTACGGGGCATAAGTGGTCGTGGGAAGTCTGCTGAATTTCACCCCGCACACCCCGGGGGTACCCATGCGACATATCATCGCATACACTGCTGATGTATGTGTACTCATCCTCTTTATGCTCTTTCGTTCGGTCAATGATAAGGAAGCCTACGACACCTGCTGCCTGCTTCGCACTTTTCGGATCACATCTTCCAGGTATCCGAATCGGACGCATATTCACCCTGGCATAACCAAAAAGAGAATCATAAGAACCACCCCCGGCAGCAGGCAGATCACCAGATCGTACAGAAGAAATTGCGCCGGCGCAAAACTTCCATTCGTGTTGTTTTGGGATTACTACATTTTACAACATCCGTTGACTAATACCCCTGTAAAAACCTTAACATTTCTTAACATCCGTTGCACACGCTTATCTCTTCATATCCCTTTACAATGCTGTATTTTTAGGATATTCGTCGGTTTTGTTTCTTAGGCTTTTACATGCAGCATTGCAGTATTCGTCGTTTTGGAACGTTCCATACAATATATGGAACGCTCCATAATTTTTTCCTGCTTAAAATCCTTTTGTTTCATCTTCCGGATCAGCCAGCTTTAATGCCGCACGCTCTGTTGATGATGTCCAGGAACGGTTAAACTGCCCCACGCCATTTTCTTTCAGACCGCTGCTGTATATTTCTCCGTCAAGAAATGGATCCAGTTTCTTTCTGTATCGTGATCTCCTTAACTGCCTCAGAGCATCATTATGAATCTGAACAGTCCTCTGATAGCCTCGACCAACCTGTTCACTGATTTTTTTAAATGTCTGGTCTTCCAGGTACCGCATTCTGAGGACCTCTGGCTGAGGCTCTGGCAATTCGTCAACCGTAGCCCATAATGTTTCCTTCAGCTGTTCCTGCTGACTCCAAGAAGATACCCTGCCGGATCCAGTATGCCGCATAATGAACAAACGAACCCTTATCCGGATCATAAGCATCTACAGCCTTACACAGACCAAGGTATCCCTCCTGCAGAAGATCATCAAATTCCGCACATCCACAGAAGTGCTTTGCAATCGTTGTAACAAATGCCTTGTTCTGCTGCCAGAGCCGGCACAGATTATCCTGCACATCTACGCCGCCCTGAATCAGGGCAACCAGCTGTTCATTGCTGAGATTTTCTTTTGACATAGACAGCCACACCCCTTAAAATAAGATTATCTGTTCTGAGAATGACCTGTCTATGTTTCCGGCCTTCTTATTCTTCCAGTTCATCAATGCATTTTCTGGCGCTTTTTAAAGCCTTAAGGGTTCCGTCGGCCCTGCTCTCCAGTGTACTGATGAACTCCTGCACTTCATGCCTGCTGCCCGGAAGGAAATATCCTCCCGGAGAAGAAGAGCTGGAAAGGATCACCGCTCCATCCCGGCGTTCCTTTTCCACCTGCTTCTGCAATGCTCTGATTGTCCCCAGATTCAATCTGGATACCAGATATTCCGGGGACAGGGCATTTTCTTTCCCTGTTTTCAATATTTCTTCAACCATTTGTGCTCCTTTCATTCAGTTTGTTATTATGTATTGCCCCCAAAGACAAGCCAATATCTGTAGAACCTATTTATTTTTCCGGCATATAAAATATCTTAATATCTTTACAGTACGCTGTTTCCAGATCCATAAGTACCCCTCTGGCTCTCGCCGTGTTCTCATATATTCCCAGAAAATTAAGATTCTGTTCGCCTGGCGCTCTGCCCCATATCTCATTCCTGACTCCTTTCTGAGGAATAAGCACATTTCCAAATTCATATATTCCATTTCCATCCTGTGAACGAATTTTCATTCTCTCGCCTGCCTTTCCAGTTCATCCAGCCCTTGCGTTGCTGCTATCATCAAATACTCAATCATTTTGCCACTGTATCTGTCTCGAATCTTGTGGGATTCTTCGACTATCTGTGCCCATTGTGCATCTGTCAGAGGAAACTCCATAACCGCCCATCTGCGGTATAGTTTCCAGGCATCTGTAAACATATTGTATTTTTGTTTTAATTCCTGTTCTGTCATTCAAAAGGTATCTCCATCTGTTCCATCTGTTCTTCCGTTACTGGCAGAAAACCATCCCCATCAGCCTCCCAACCAAAAGGCCTTGTAAAATCATCCGTGTTATCACTGCCGTACTTGTTTTTTCTCGGATGGACCACAAGGATTACTGCCACCTGCTGCCTTTTTGCCATCTTGACCAGTCGACCTACAAATTGACTCTGTGCACGGTACAGATCAACATTCATCCCCACATCCAGAGCTGTCATAAGATTATCCAAAAGAACAAGCTGTACCCCATACTGCTGTATGGCCTTTTCAATAGTCTCCAGAAGGTCCCCGGGCTCATCATCTCCAGCTGACCGGTTATCATACAGAAAAGCACGTCCCCGGTACCACTCCGAAATTCTTTCAGTCTTTTCTTTTGGGATGTAATAGTTTACTGAACCGGATTCGCCAGCACGGTCGATCACATTTAACCTCCCTGCAATCTGGAAATCTATCCAGCGTTTGAAGAAATAATCCGGCAGTTCTCCAGAATATGCAAGAATAGTCTTTCCGTCATTCAGGGCATTGGCCAGAAGCTGTGAAGCAAAGGTGGACTTTCCGTCCCCTCGTTTTCCTGTCAGGATCACAGTCTGCCCCAGATAAATCCCGCCGGAAAGAATCCTGTCAAGACTTCTAATCCCTGTCGGAATCTTTGGAAGGGAAAACAGATCTACTGATTTGACATCAGAAAGGTCCTCTACTGCCTGGACAGGAACTGCTTCCGCGTGTTCAACTGCATCCCTTACGGCATCCCTGCCGTATTTCTGCAGTATCTCATTAGCATCCTTACATCCCCTATAGTCCTGCTGCCGAACTGCCTTCACAGTGCCCCGGAACCGTCTTTTCATATCATCAAGAAGTGTGATATGGCCATTTTCATTATCTCCGAATACGATTAGGGTATTGAAGTTTTGAAGCCAGTCCCAGCAGTAAGGGATCCATGTAAATCCATTCTTGCCTGTTGGAACGGAAACCGCATTTTCCATACCTGCTTCTGAGACCGACAGACTATCAATCTGCCCTTCTGTAAGAATCAGGGTTTTATTATCCAGATTGCACTGATACATTCCGAACAGAATTGGTTTACAGTTTGGCTCACACCATTCTTTTCCCTTGTCCACAGCCGGGTCAAAATCCCTTGCAAGAGTAATCATATTTCCGGACACTGAACAGGAAGACCGAAGGCATTTGAACTGGCCTGTTGTCAGGTTAATGGAAAATGTCCCCTTATCAGCACTTCTTCCGCCTCTGCAGTAGGGGCAAGTCAAAAACTGTAATTCATACCCCTTTTGCTTTGTTTCAATCCCGGAACCCCTGGCAAAATTCCAGGCATCCGATTCTTTAAATTCATAAATTCCCATTGATTATTCACTCCATAGATCAATCTGTGGCTGTTCCTCTTCCAAAACTTCTGTTTCTTGCACTGCGGCAGCAGGTGCCGCATTCAGATACCCTTCAAACTTTGTCCCAAATAATGTTTCTGGCCTTAAATACTTTTCCATCTCCGTTCCAATCCATTCAGAAGATTTCCAGTCTATCACCCTCTTAAAATCTTCCAAGGAAAAACCTTCATCAAATTTAGCCTTAATATGTCTCTGTGTAGCCTTTGAGCTATCTTTAAATTTCTTTCCTGTTCTTTGGTTTAAATACTCGATAATCTCTTTAAAAGGATATTCGGTCGGGCTCTGCTCGACTATATATATATTCTTTTCTTTTTTATTCTTATCTAATCTAATCTGGGTATCCCGTTGGAAACTGTTTGGGGTACCATCTGGTATACCGTCTGTAATAAGCTCATATTTTCCATTCCTTTCAGTCAGTTTCTTTTTCTCAGCAATATATCTTGTTTCTTTATACCTGTCCGGTCTCAAATAATTGTTAATCCTCCAATCTGTAATAATAACTACGCCGCTGCTGAACGGTATTAAAAATCCTTTGGAAATCAGGACATTCAAATCATCAATATTACAACCGGAAGTTTTAACAATTTTCTTTGGAAATGAGACAAAACCGTCATCATCCGCCCTCATTCCCAAATGAAAATATAATGCCTGGGAAGTGACTGGCATATCAAGAAATGAATCGGTATCTACCACATCCAGGCTAAACATTCGTTTGCTTTTCACTGGAATCACCACCTACTCTGACATTCTATCCATGTATTCGTCGACTTTTTGGAAATTAACTAAGTAGCTCTTCCCTATGCGGATAACGGCGCCAGCCTCATCAGCAACCTTTCTCATGCTATTCTTTCCTAATCCGTAACGCATGCATGCTTGTTCGATTTTTCCTGTTCGAACCTCTGGTTCTAATCTTTCAAGTCTTCTCACTGTGTATCACTCCTTTTATCTTGATTTGCTATGTACATATAGTATCAGACGTGGTATATTATAATCAAATATTATGTTTATATAGTTTATTTTTAATTCAGGAGTATATATATGATTAATTATGATATTTCCATAATGAAAAATAATATTAAGTCTATAATGGAGAAGAAAAATATAAAGCAGACACAACTCGCCAATGCAATCGGAATCTCCCAACCGCAGATTTCTTCGGTACTAAATCCAAAGAATAGCAATAGTTTTACAATCAGCCAGTTGGTAAGCATAGCGGATTATCTCGGATGTTCCGTAGACGAAATACTTGGATTAAATCAAAATGAGAAAAGACAAGAACTTAAATCTCTATCAGACATTTTGAACCTGCTTTTTGAAATAGACGCAAATGTAGAGATACAAATAGGGGAATGTGGAACAGAAGAAATGGAAATGGGTTCTAATGGCGTAACTGAAATAAAAAAAACAGGATTATACTTCGACAACGATAAAATGGATAGAGTTTTGACCGAATGGAATGATCTGAAAAACTCCAGTATAAATGAACCTCTGAAAAGCAGAATTATAGAGCAGTGGAAAGAAGGTATTCTTAAAGAATACGAAAACTATAGAATAGAATGGGACTTTCGCTCAGAATTAGAGCAATGTGAATATTTAGCTGAATTAGCTCTAAGGCAATTTTCCGATAACGATCCACTTCCACAAACGCTTTCCCTTGAGCTTAGTGATCGCAAGAATCAAAAGATGTTGTATAAATACATAATTAATTTAGACCCCACTTCAGAATACACACGGAAGCATTATTTTTATGCTGATATTGAACTTTTAGACAAGTACAAGGAACAATATCTTAATTTTGAAGTCACTCCAGACGGTAGTATAGTAGATGTGCCACCCGGTCTGGATTAAAGTGAATTTACCACACTGGGAAAAGGCATCATGCAAAGGAAAACCATATTGCATTTTCCAATTTGGTACTTTTTTGGTACTTTTCTTGCAATCTTTGTGAAACTGTGCTACACTATGAACCGTTGAAAAGCCCACAAAAATAAGGTCGTTATTGGGCTTTCCGCCGATTCCCGGCGTAACGGGAAGATACAAAAGACATCCCCCGGATATCTTTTGTACCCGCTCAGGCACGAGTGTTCGAGACCTTCCACTCGTAAAACAAAACTAAAGGAGATTATGAATATGAAAAACAAAAGTACCCTGTTTCTTGCACAGGCGGCTGTTATCGGGGCAATTTATGTTGTCCTGACCATTCTGTTTGCGCCGCTTAGTTTCGGCCAGGTTCAGATCCGCTTCTCAGAAGCGCTGACCATTCTGCCATGCTTCACCCCCGCTGCAATTCCCGGATTATTTATCGGCTGCATTATTGCAAATGTCCTTGGCGGTGCCATTCCGCTAGATATTATTTTCGGAAGTGTCGCTACATTGATCGGAGCTGTCTTTACTTACAGACTAAGAAATAATAATCGTTTTCTTGCTCCCATCCCTCCGATTGTGGCTAATTCCGTGATCGTTCCTTTTGTCCTCAGATATGGATATGGTGTTAATCTTCCTATCCCCCTGATGATGCTCACTGTAGGCATAGGGGAAGTGATTTCCTGTGGAATTTTAGGTATGATTCTTTATACAGCTTTATATAAATCAAAAGGCATAATTTTTAAATCAAAGAAACAAACCATTTAATATTGTAAAAAATAAAGAGCGAGCAGATCCGGAAATTTTTCCTGTTCTGTACACTCTTTATTTTTATCATGCTCTATTCTTAAGTTCTTTTAATATTCTCTTTTCCATTCTTGAAACCTGAACCTGAGAGATTCCCATTTCCTCTGCAATTTCTGTCTGGGTCTTGTCCTGAAAATATCTCATATAAATCAGTTTCCTTTCCCGTGCACTAAGACTGTCCAGCATTTCATCCAGAAAAATCCTGTTCAATGCATCCTCCTGGCCATTTTTATTCTCCGGAAGCTTGTCCATAAGAGAGATTTCATTTCCCTCGCCCTGATATATTGTTTTGTGAAGAGATTCAACTTCAGCTCCGGATTCCATTGACATAACCAGTTCCTCCACAGGAATTCCCGTATGAACCGATATTTCCTCCAGCGTTGGCTCTCTGCCCAGTTTCCGCTCCAGTTTCTCTCTGGCCTTATAGATTCTGACACAGTTTTCCTTCAGGCTTCTGCTTACCTTGAGCATTCCATCATCTCTGAGATATCTTTTGATCTCCCCGGCGATCATAGGAACTGCATAAGTAGAAAAGCGCACATCATAGGAAACATCAAAATGATCTACCGCCTTTAAAAGTCCGATACTTCCTATCTGAAATAGATCGTCCATTTCAACTCCTCTTCCCAGGAAACGTTTTGCAACACTGTAGATCAGGCCCACATTTTCTTCAAATAACGTATCTCTTGCCTCTTTATCCCCCTGTTGCGACCGCCCGATCAGGGCAAGAGTATGCTCCATCCTTACCTCCCGATAATTTTTTTCATGTGCACAGTTGTTCCTTTTCCCACCTGTGATTCTACGGTCACTTCATCCATAAAAGCCTCCATAAAGGTAAAACCCATACCAGACCGGTCTTTCTCCGGTTTCGTGGTATAAAGAGGCTCCATAGCTTTTTTTACATCTTCAATACCGGTTCCATAATCAATCACATCCACACTTAACTCTTTTCCCTTTAATCGGCATTCCAGCCTTATCTTCTTTACACTTCCTTCATAAGCGTGAATAATGCAGTTTGTAACTGCCTCCGAAATTGCAGTCTTAAGATCTGCAACTTCCTCCAGTGTAGGATTAAGCTGTGTGCAGAAAGCTGCCACTGCAACTCTGGCCAGTCCTTCATTGGCAGGCCGGCTGTCAAAAATAAGTGTTAATTCATTGGTATTTTCCATAACAGACTCCTTCCTATTTTTCATACTTCCCTGCAGATTTCCATAAATTTATAAACACCGGACAAATGAAGAAGCTTCTCAATATAGGCGCTTACCCCTGTTGCCCGGATACAGTCTCCCCTCATACCAAGTGCCCGATAACGTCCCATAATCAGTCCGATACCGGAACTGTCCATAAATTTGGTACAGGTGAAGTCAAAGATCATTGTTTTTATATATTTTTTCCTCATAATGCTGTCTGACTCACGGCGGATATAATCCGATACCGGATGATCTACCTCTGCTGGAAGATGAACGATCAGGCAGTTACCCTGTATTTCAAAAACAGAATCCATAATTTTTCCCCCTTATCAAACCTATTCCTCTGAATATATTTTTCTGAAGAAAAAAAGATGCTCATATTTCTATGTGCATCTTCTTTTCCAAACTGCAAAAAAATTTTTGCAGTTTAGATTTTTCTCTTTCGGTATTCTGTTATACATTTATCTCCTGGTGATCAATAACCGGAATCCTCTTCATAAGAATCTTCTTCATAGGAATCTCCCTCATAAGAATCCTCCTCATAAGAATCTCCCTCATAAGAATCTCCCTCATAGGAATCCTCCTCATAAGAATCCTCCTCATAAGAATCTTCCTCATAAGAATCCTCTTCATTGCCCTCTTCAGTACTTTCTGTATCTGACTGGTCTGAAGAATTTTTTATTCCGGTAACTCCTGTTTCATTACAGATGGTAGTATATATTCCTTTTACATTATCTGATAACAGATCTTCATATACATTCTGGATCTCCAATGCAGCTTCATCCAGATTATCCTCTTTATAAGCTGAATACGCACTTAATAGTGCCTCATAACTTGTACTGCGCTTCTTTTCCACATCAACCTGTCTGGCAGCCTCTTCAACTGTATCATCAGATTCCCTGGCTTTTGACTGAACCTTGGATAATTCTGCTCCCTGGCTTGCCAGAGAGTCGCTGTACTGTACGATCTGTCGATTGGCTTCTCTGTATATTCCCTGGCGGATTGCCGGAACGATCAGGAGATAAAATGCCAGAAGACCTGCTGCAAATCCCAATGTTAAAGTAAAAAACAATGACAGCCTTGGTCTTTGTCTGTAGGCAGGAATCTGTACCTGTACATCAGCTCCGTTTGTATCCTGTTCCTTTGCTTCACTTGTATTCTTAAATAATCTTCTGTCTTTATGATCCAGTTTGGTTGTAACACCAGTCTGCTCATCAATCTCTTTCAGGAAACGAAGAGTTGTGGTATTTGTTTTATCTATTTTAGCCGCCTTTTTCAGGGTTTTTCTTGCCTTATTGTACTCTCCCTCTTTGATCTGTATGAGAGCAAGAAGGTGATAACCTTTGATCAGTTTGGGATTCTGAGTCAGTATTTTTTTCAGCCTGATGGCAGCCATGTCTTCATGCCCTTTTCTGCAAAGATCCAGGGCATCATTGTATTTTCGTATTGTCTCATTTATGGCCCCAAGCTTATTTGGATTTGCCTGAAGTTTATTAATATATTCTGATGCCAGATTACGGTTCGGCTGCAGGTTCTTACTGATCACCCACTCACTGAGTGCTGCCACCACTTCACCTGTCTCAAAATAAACCAGACCCAGGAGATTTCTTGCCTGAATATTATTTTTATTATAAAGCAGGCTCTGTTTCAGGCAGTTAATCGCTCCCGAAAGGTCTCTGACACTTGCTTTCTCCAGTCCCTGATTGTAATATTGCCTGGAAAGGTAATCTACCTTCTTCTGGATCAGGATATTACAGCCGCAGCTGGGACAGTAAT
>JAQYGS010000002.1 GCA_028722515.1 Clostridia bacterium
CTTGAAGACGACGAGGTAGATAGGGCAGAGGTGGAAGTACAGTAATGTATGGAGCTGACTGTTACTAATCGGTCGAGGGCTTGACCAAAAGCATGGTTCGGAGAAAGAAATGTCAGGCATGTATGCAGTTTTGAAGGTACAAAAACCTTTTATGGCTCAGTGGCTCAGCTGGTTAGAGCGCCGCCCTGTCACGGCGGAGGTCGAGAGTTCGAATCTCTTCTGAGTCGTTAGCAATTAGCTGACAATTTGGCAATTGCAAATTAATATGGAATCTTAGCTCAGCTGGGAGAGCATCTGCCTTACAAGCAGAGGGTCATAGGTTCGAGCCCTATAGGTTCCATATATCTGGATGGATTCCCGAGTGGCCAAAGGGGGCAGACTGTAAATCTGTTGGCACCGCCTTCGAAGGTTCGAATCCTTCTCCATCCATTAGGTTTATCCTAAGCCGATGTGGCTCAATTGGCAGAGCAGCTGATTTGTAATCAGCAGGTTATCGGTTCGAGTCCGATCATCGGCTTATTAATTGAATATTGACGCGGGGTGGAGCAGTCTGGAAGCTCGTCGGGCTCATAACCCGAAGGTCATAGGTTCAAATCCTATTCCCGCTACTTTGCCCAGATAGCTCAGTCGGTAGAGCAGAGGACTGAAAATCCTCGTGTCGCTGGTTCGATTCCGGCTCTGGGCATTTCTTTTGAAAAATATTATATATGGAGCATTAGCTCAGGTGGTAGAGCACTTGACTTTTAATCAAGTTGTCCGGGGTTCGAATCCCCGATGCTTCACTTACGAATTCTTATTTAATAGTAGTCGGAAACCAGATAAAATCAATGGTTCCGGCTATTTTTTTTAGTAATATATTTTTAAAGAAGTTTCATTCTTTGGTTCTAAATACAGCAGTAATCTGCATAGAGTAATAGTACCTGATAGCTATAGAAAGTGCGCAGTCTGTATGCTGGACAGGTATTAAAAGAGAGGAGGGCCTTGAATGAAGAATTTAAAAGATTATTTTAAAATGATAGTAACTGCTGTTGTCTGTTTTGTAATGAATATTGTTTCAAAAAAGGACAAGAAAGCCGTAAGATCTATTACCTCTCGACCAAATAATATTTTAGAAGAACTTGGATTTAGATTTGCTGAAACAGTTGAAAAGTTAAAAGTAGATTATATATATCTTCTGAAAGATGAAGAAACAAAGGAGAAACCATTTGAAAAAGACAGGATAAAACAAAGGGATTACCGTAAAAATAAAATCATATATTGGGACGAGCCCAGAATACAGAATAAAATAAGTAAATTTGTATACTTTAATACGGGATAATTTTTATATAACCCTGGATTACTCTGGTTTGAATATTAAGAAATTCAAACCAGAGTAAGAGTTAACATTTCTATGTATAATTCGTATAATATAACCTTTCTGTTTTCCATATAATAAAGAGAAAAAGTTCTGATGGTTCATTTCTATGAAAAATCGTTTTTTCTCCCACGTTATATTAGTTCTTATATTATTTTTAATCCCATATGTTTTGGTAATAATATTTAATGGGGCGGATATTGCTCTGATAAACAGAAATCTTGATGTTGAAATGGTCTTGCCTGCGGTTCTGGCTTCACAGATAGACAGTAAATATGAATTGGAAGCATTAAAAGCTCAGGCAATTGTTGCCAGATCAAATATCTATCGATGTATAAAAGAAAAAGAAGGTGTTAAAGACCTGATAAAAGAGATAAAAAAGAAATTTCCGGATTCATATTATAATTTTTCTGTGCCGGATTTTGTTTATGAAAAAGCAGTTACAGAAACGAAAGGCAAGGTACTTACATATAATAATGAATTAAAGATGATACCCTATCATAAGGTAAGCGCTGGTGTTACAAGAGACGGTGAAGAGTGCTTTCATGATGAATATTATTCTTATCTGCAGTCAGTTGACAGCAACGTAGATAAAAAATCGGATGAATATTTAAACTGCATTTATATAAATGTAAATCAGCTTCCGGAAGATCTGAAAATAAAAAGCAGAGACAGCGCAGGATATGTTACAGAACTGCTTGCAGATGGTAATGTTCTGGAAGGCGAGTCTTTCAGAAAAGGCATGGGACTTACATCTTCTAATTTTACAGCGCAAAAGATAGGAGATAAAATCAGATTTATGTGTAAGGGAAAAGGTCATGGATTTGGTTTATCCCAAAATGGAGGAAACGAACTTGCTAAAAATAAAAGCACAGGGGAAGAAATTCTTGGGGTGTATTTTCCCGCAATGGAAATAATGGATATTTCTGATATAAATTTTTAAAAGATTGAATAGCCTGTCATATTCTGGACACCCTATAGATATGAAGACAAAGACAGAGGTGAAAGGAATATGATGAATAGCAGAATTACACGAATTATTGCCAATACTGTAGGTCTTGCTGCTATAGCAGCGCTTGGAATTACTGTATATCAGCTGGGTACTTCCCCTGTTAAGGAAAAGGCGTCTGAAGAAAAAACCACAGAAACAGAGCAGGAAGAAAATTCTATGGTTGATGCAGGAACTAACCAGGTTGAGGCTGATATGAACAATCAGAATGATGTAATTGATCCTGTTTCAGAAGTTGATAAAGAAGAAAATTCAACAGGAGAAAATACAGAGGAGAATTCCGGAGAAAACATGGAAGGTATTCAGGATTCTGATGAAGCAGAAGATGTTTCTGCGCAGGTGTCCGCTTTGCCGGAAGTAAATTTCTCTGAAGATACTTTAATGGAATGGCCGGTAAATGGAAATATTCTGGTAGATTACAGTATGGATCAGACTACTTATTTTCCTACATTGGATCAGTATAAATTAAGCCCTGCAATTTCTGTGGGTGCAGTAGAAGGTGCACCTGTGGTTGCCGCAGTAAATGGAAAAGTATTTTCCATTGAGCAGGATGCACAGACAGGAACTACTTTAACAATGGAGCTGGGAAATGGATATCAGGCAGTATACGGGCAGCTGACAGATCTTAAGGTATCTGAAGGAGATACTGTTAAAAAGGGAATGATCATAGGATATATTGCACAACCTACTAAATATTACAGTACAGAAGGATCTAATCTCTATTTCGCAATGAAAAAAGATGGGAAACCTATTGATCCTATTGCATATTTACCATAATTGGAAAAAAATTATTGACAATTAGAAATGATAAGATATATAATAAACTGAAATGATAGAAAAGCAAAGGCGCTTTGTTTGTTATTGAACAGACAAGGTGCCTTTTTTTATTTTGAAAGAGGTGAACTTTATGGCAGATATGGTGAAAGTAGAGCACCTTAAAAAAAATTTCGGCGATCTGGAAGTCCTTAAGGATATTAATTTAACTGTTAAAGAGGGAGAAAAGTTAGTTATTATCGGACCATCCGGTTCAGGAAAATCTACATTTATCCGCTGTATCAATTATCTGGAGGAACCTACTTCGGGTAAAATTTTTATTGCCGGAAAAGAAGTTACGAAAAAAAATCATCTGGAAATGGCCAAGAAATATTCTTCCATGGTTTTTCAGCAGTTTAACCTTTATCCGCATCTTACAGTTCTGGAAAATCTTACACTGGCTCCTGTTAAACTTCAGCATGTGCCCAAAAAACAGGCAATAGTAAATGCTATGGAGTGTCTGGAACGTGTGGGACTTAAAGAAAAAGCAGGAAATTATCCTGTTCAGCTTTCTGGTGGACAACAGCAGAGAGTTGCCATTGCAAGAGCTTTGTGCACAAAGCAGCCACTGATACTTTTTGATGAGCCTACCTCAGCTCTTGATCCGGAAATGGTTCAGGAAGTTCTTAATGTTATGGTCGAACTTGCCAAAGAAAATATAACCATGATCTGCGTAACTCATGAAATGGGATTTGCAAGGCAGGTGGCAGACAGAGTAATTTTTATGGAAGGTGGATACATACTGGAAGAAGGCACACCGGAACATTTCTTTACGAATCCTGAGCATGAACGTACAAAAGAGTTTTTAAGCAAAATACTCCATTAAATGATGAATGAAAAAACTTACGGCAGATACAGGATCTGTTACAGTTTTTCAAATAAATTTTACCTTAAAGGAGGAATTATTATGAATAAGAAAAGATTTTTAGCATTGGCAGCAGCAGCTATGATGGCAGCATCTCTTGCAGGAAGTACAGTTAATGTAAGTGCAGCCGATACACCGGAAGATGTGCAGAAAATTATTGATGCAGGAGTCCTTAAAGTAGGATGTAAGG
>JAQYGS010000003.1 GCA_028722515.1 Clostridia bacterium
TCCTGCAGTCTGGCCGTATTCATCTACCACAATGGCCATATGGATCTTCCTTGCCTGCATGGAATGAAACAGGTCACCAATGCTCCTTGTTTCGGGAATAAAAGATGCCTGGCGGATGATTCCCGGCAGTTCCTTCAATGGCTTGAATTTGGCCCATGGATTCTGGGTCATAAATTTCAGTGCATCCTTATAATGAACGATTCCCTTGATGTTGTCGATATTTTCCTCATATACGGGATACCTGGAATTACCCTCCTCAAGCATGGTATCGATCATATTTTTCAGCAGAATCTCCTGATCAAATGCTACCACGTTCTTCCTGTGGGTCATGATATCCTGAGCATCCGTTTCATTAAATGAAATAATATTCTGGATCATTTCCGCTTCATTTTCTTCAATGACTCCCTGCTCATGGGCTTCATCCACAATGGAAATGATCTCTTCTTCTGTCACTGCAGCCTCCGTATGGTTCATCTCCACCCCAAAGGGAACTGCCGCAATTCTGGCAATCCAGGTAATCGCAAAGGTAAAAGGTTTCAGGATCATAACCCAGAAATGCACAAGTTTCAGATAGCGATATGCATATTTCTCCGGGTGGTAAGTACCAACACGCCGGAAAGTAAGGATTCCCAGGCCTGCAAGCAGAATAACACAGACTGCAATCACAAGTACAAGAGCAGCTACATGCTTTATGTAGGGATGAAATGCGCTTAAAACCCAGGGAACAAAAAAAGCGCCAAAGCAGATACCGGTGGATAATGCGATCAAAGGGATAGCATTTACAAACTGAGCCGGATTATCCATAAAGGTAAGCAGAAGTCTGGCTTTTTGATCACCTTCCTGTGCTTTTTTTTCAGTTTCATTCTCACTTAAGTTTCTGACTGCAGCAGCAAATCCGTAAAATATTCCATTAAGCCACAGCAGAAATACTAAAACCAACATGCCCCACAGGGGCACACTACTGCCATCTTCCATATTATATGATTGGTCTCCTTTGTATGAACATGCATAGTTACGGGAAAAATATATCACTTTATATCATATCCGTCAAGGCTTAAAAACTCAGCTCCAGGCTGATTTCAAGTGCGTGGTTGACTTTGTCAAGCATGGCATCATCCAGATGACACACTTTGTCCTTAAGCCTTCTTTTGTCAATTGTGCGAAGCTGTTCCAGCAATATTACGGAATCTTTCTCTATACCGTATGTTCCTGCGTCAATTTCTATATGAGTAGGAAGCTTCGCTTTATTCATCTTTGAGGTAATAGCAGCACAGATTACAGTAGGGCTGTGCCTGTTTCCCACATTATTCTGAATAATAAGTACCGGTCGGATTCCGCCCTGTTCACTTCCCACCACAGGACGAAGATCCGCATAAAAGATATCCCCTCTTTTAATTACCACACAATTCACACTCCGATTCTTTTAAGGCTTTTCACCTTGTTTTAAGATAAGTATTTCCATCTTTTTCTTGTGTATACATGCGTGGTTTATAAAATCAGTTTATCCTGTATGAAAGCATTAAAGGTATGCTTTTGTTTCTTTGCCGTCTTTTATATAAACTCTGGGTACCCTTGGACTGATATCACAGGCAAATTCGTAGGAAAAGCGTCCGCATAGATCTCCGATCTCTTCAATACTGATAAATTCCTGTCCGTCTCTTCCAAGCAGAGTAACCTCATCTCCCTCTTTTACGTTATCTATATTGGTTACATCCACCATAAACTGGTCCATACAGACTCTTCCAAGAATAGGGGCTTTCTTTCCATGGATCAGAACCCATCCTTTCCCGGAAAGCTGTCTGGGATATCCGTCTGCATAGCCTACCGGAATGGTTGCCACACGAAGTCTTGAAGGTGCCACAAAGGTTCCGCCATAGCTGATGGCTGTCCCGGGTTCCACATTTTTTATGTAGGTTATATGGCTTTTCAGTTCCATTACAGGTGTAAGCTTCACAATATCCCGTTCCACTTCTGAAGAAGGATAGATTCCGTAGATAGTGATCCCGGCTCTGACTACGTTTAGATTTGCCTCGGGGATCCGGATGATTCCCGCACTGTTGGAGCAGTGCTTCACAGGAATCTTCACACCGGCTTCTTCCAGAAGGTCTGCAAATTTCAGGTAGCGGTCAAGCTGTACCATAGCCGGACTTCTGTCATATTCGTCTGCCCTTGCAAAGTGAGTAAACATTCCTTCAATCTGAAGATTGGGAAGAAGAGAGATTTTCCTGATCTCCTCCACGCTTTCCATAGTATCCGCAAATCCGATTCTTGTCATTCCTGTATCCAGTGCAATATGAATATGTACTGTTTTTCCCTGAGACTCTGCCTCCTGGGAAAGCTTTACTGCGGCCTCCCTCTGGCAGACTGCAGGCCGGATATCATACTGAACCAGCTCTGGATAATATTCTTCAAATACAATGCCAAGGATCAGAATGGGTTTCTTAATTCCTGCCTTTCTGAGATTTATTGCCTCCTCAGCAGTTGCTGTGGCAAAGCCCCAGATATAGTCATAATTTTCTACCAGATGGGCAACAGGAATGGCACCGTGTCCATAGGCATCTGCCTTTATAACTGCAATCATCTTTGTATCTTCTGCAATATTCTTTCTCATTTCCCGGAAATTGTTCTCCACTGCATCCAGGGAAATCACTGCTTTTACTCTGTTATTTTTTTCCATAATATTTATCCTCTGCTTTTTAATATTTCCGGCAAAAATTCATTAATATCTCTTGCCGTCATTCCCCTTGAACCAAGGTGATCTGCCGCAGCATCTCCTGCAAGTCCATGGATATAAACTCCAAGTGCAGCCTTCTCTGCCAGAGTCACATCCTTACCTGCCGATAAATACATGCATAAGATTCCGGAAAGTACACCGCTTAAAACATCTCCGCTTCCCGCAGTTGCCATTCCTTCGTTTCCGGACAGGTTCAGAAAAACCTCTCCGTCAAAACCGGCTGTTACTGTACAGGCATCTTTCAGCACACAGACACACTGTGTTTCCCTGGCATAATCAGACGCCGTCTTTATAAGGTCTTTCTGGATCTCTCCAATACTTTTGCCGCAAAGGCGGCTCATTTCCCCGATATGTGGAGTAACGATCACATTTTTTCCCACATATTCCTTCCATTCCCTGTGTACAGAAAGAAGGTTCAGGCCATCCGCATCAAGAATAACCGGTTTCCCGGATTTGGCAGCTGCCTTAAGGAACCACTGGGCACGTTCCCTGCTCTGACCGGATACTCCAAGGCCCGGTCCGATCACCAGCACATCACACCAGTTCAATATATTTTCATTGGACGCCTCATCAAAATCACAGCATACCATAGCTTCCGGCAGAAGTGTCTGAAGAGGGATCCGGTTTTCTTCCACTGTCTGAATTTTGACCATTCCTGCAGAACTTTTCAGGGCAGCCTGGGCACTCAGAAAAGCCGCACCGCACATTCCGGGAGATCCGGCCACCAGAAGCACTTTTCCAAAGGTACCCTTATTTCCGTAAGGAATCCTGTCAGGCAGAAGCGAAAGATCCTGTTTCTCAAGATAATGCGTAAAAGATTTGTTCAAAGGGTCCTGATATATTCCGATGTCAGCTATGATGATCTCACCACCATACATCCTGCCCGGGTAAAAGCACAGTCCTCTTTTTCGAAATGCAAATGTAACCGTAAGATCTGCCCTGAATGCGATTCCCATTTCAAATCCTGTATCTGAATTTACTCCGGAAGGAATATCTACGGCTACCTTAAATGCAGATGCAGCATTCATTTCACTGATAACCTGTCCGTACCTTCCTTCAACAGGACGGGTCAGGCCAACACCAAAAATTGCATCTACTATAGTAGTATATTCAGTGAAATTTAAGTTATGCACCTCCTGTGTTTCACAGTTTCGGGCAATAAGAAGCTGCTGTCTGGCCTGATCAGTCATTTTTTCCTCTGTACCCGTCAGGTAAAAGCAGGCACAATAACCTTCCAGACGTAAAAGTCTGGCAACGGCAAGGCCGTCTCCTCCATTGTTTCCGCTGCCACATACCACAAGAATTTTTTCTGCATTTTTATCTTTCAGGTGTTTTTTCATTTCCTCCACTACTTTTAAAGCAGCCCGTTCCATCAGAACAAGCGACGGAATTCCTATCCTCTCAATCGTGTGTTCATCAAGTTCTTTCATCTGAGCGCCTGTTACCACTTCTTTCATCTGCTCACCTCTCTTTTCCTGCAAGATAAAAAGCTGTGACCGTCAAGATCACAGCCTGCCTGTTAGTGCTGTCCTCCATGCTCTTTCCTGTATTCACTCAGATTATAGGACAAAGTCATCAGGCTCTCTGAAAGATGTACATTCTCAACCAATACATCTTCAGGAGCATCCAGATCAATATGGGCAAAATTCCAGATTGCCTTTATTCCATTATCGATCAAAACTCTTGCCATTTCTTTTGCTTTATTCTTGGGAAGAGTCAGTATGGCAATTTCCACTTCATTTTCTTTCAGAAACAGGGGAAGCTCACTGATCATCTGAATCTCAATACCCCGCACTGCAATTCCTTCCAGAACAGGATTAATGTCAAAAATACCTACCAGTTTAAATCCGCGTTTCTCAAAATCCACATAATTGGCCAGTGCCTGGCCAAGATTTCCTGCACCCAGGATGATCATTGGATGCACTGTGTCAAGTCCCAGGATTTTCCCTATTTCCGTATATAAATATCTTACATTGTAACCATATCCCTGCTGACCAAATCCACCGAAATTATTTAAATCCTGACGAATCTGGGAAGCTGTAACGTGCATTTTCTTACTGAGATCATTTGAAGAGATCCTCTCAACATTCTCCTCCATCAATTCACCCAGATAGCGG
Source organism: Clostridia bacterium (assembly GCA_028722515.1). GTDB lineage: Bacteria > Bacillota > Clostridia > Lachnospirales > Lachnospiraceae > Blautia_A. The sequence goes on from JAQYGS010000003.1 coordinate 4,852, forward strand.
TAATAACGGGGAAGACGTTTGATGACCGCTTTTGAAATTTCCTTAGCTTCCACAATATTCCCTCCTTATAATTCCTATGTCAATTATACCGAGTTGTTATTTTACTGTCAAATTGATTTTGTACTTTTTAGACAAAATTTTTTGTTTTTTTTATTAATTTTGTTTTTTACTTTCAAAAACCGGGAAATTCCGCTATAATAAAAAACATACTGTTGCATTCTGTGCACAAATGAATTATATTTGGAGGAATTTGTATGATCTTATCATGCCAGAACATCTGCAAATCCTTTGGGGAACATGTTATACTTGAGAATGCCTGTTTCCATATAGAAGACCGTGAGAAGGCTGCTCTGATCGGTAACAACGGAGCCGGGAAAACCACTCTGCTGAAAATTATAATGCATGAAATTCCAGCGGATTCCGGTACGGTTGTTCTTGCAAAGGATAAAAAAATCGGGTATCTTGCCCAGTATCAGGACATTCACGGCCACCACACTATTTATGAGGAGCTTCTCTCTACAAAGCAGCATGTTATTGATATGGAAAGCCGTCTCAGAAGTCTGGAATCCCAGATGAAATCTGCATCCGGGGAAACTCTGGACAGTCTGATGAATACGTATACCAGGTTAAACCACGAATTTGAAATCGAAAACGGATATGCTTATGAAAGTGAAATCATGGGAGTGGTACATGGACTTGGATTTACCCGGGAAGACATAGACAGACAGATAGAAACTCTCTCCGGCGGCCAGAAAACCAGAGTGGCACTGGGTAAACTTCTTCTTTCAAAGCCTGATATCCTTCTTCTGGATGAGCCCACCAACCACCTGGACATGGAGAGTATCTCATGGCTTGAAACGTATCTTATGAATTACCCGGGAGCTGTATTTATTGTATCTCATGACCGGTATTTTCTGGATAAGGTAGTGACCAAGGTGGTGGAGATCGAAGCCGGACAGATGCGTATGTATTTGGGCAATTATTCCGCGTATGCTCTGAAGAAAGCCAGCCTTAGGGATGCCCAGTATAAAGCGTACCTTAACCAGCAGAGAGAGATAAAGCACCAGGAAGCAGTGATCACAAAGCTTAAATCTTTTAATCGTGAAAAATCTATAAAAAGAGCAGAAAGCCGTGAAAAAATGCTTAATAAGATCCAGAGAATCGAGAAGCCTCTGGAAATTCAGAATCAGATGCGTATTTCTCTGGAACCCCGGTATATAAGCGGAAACGATGTGCTGACTGTAGAGGGGCTTTCCAAATCTTTTCCGCAGCAGATGCTGTTTAGCGATATTTCTTTTGATATCAAGCGTGGAGAGCGTGTGGCTCTCATAGGAAACAATGGTACGGGCAAAACCACCATATTAAAGATACTAAATGGGATCATTGACGCTGATGAGGGCAAATTTTCTCTTGGATCCAAGGTGAAGATCGGATATTATGATCAGGAACATCACGTACTCCATATGGAAAAGACTATTTTTCAGGAAATTTCTGACACGTATCCCACTCTTACGGAAACACAGATCCGCAATATGCTTGCTGCTTTTCTGTTTACTGGAGATGATGTATTTAAAGAAATTTCTTCCCTTTCCGGTGGTGAAAGAGGCCGTGTATCCCTGGCAAAGCTTATGCTTTCGGAAGCCAATTTTCTGATCCTTGATGAGCCTACCAACCATCTTGATATCGCTTCCAAGGAAATTCTGGAGGAAGCACTGAACAGTTACACAGGAACTGTACTTTATGTATCTCATGACCGGTATTTCATTAATCAGACTGCCACCAGAATTCTGGATCTGACCAATCATACTCTGGTAAATTATATTGGAGATTATGATTATTATCTTGAAAAAAAAGAGGAACTGACTGATAAATATGCTCCTTCCACTGAGAAAGAGGCATCATCAGAAAAAAGCTCTTCTGACAATAAGCTTTCCTGGCAGCAGAAGAAAGAAGAACAGGCCCGCCAGCGTAAACGTGAGAACGACCTGAAGAAAGTTGAAAACCGGATCGAAGAACTGGAAAACAGAGACAGGGAAATTGATGAAACTCTGGTTCTTCCTGATATCTGTACAAACGTGGCTGAATGTACCAGGCTAAGCAGAGAAAAAGAAGCGATCGGTGAAGAACTTGAGAAACTGTATGAAAAATGGGAAGAACTTGCATAATCTGCAGGCTCTTCCCTTTTTATGATCACAGCATTTTTTCCAGTCTGTCTTTAATCGCCAGGATAAAATCTCTGCTGTTTAATACAGTTACATGCTTCAGGGATGTGATCAGTGCCAGATCCTTGGTCATTTTTCCACTTTCAATGGTTCCAAGTGTGGCCTTCTCCAGCTTGTCCGCAAAATCCATAAGCTGGCTGTTTGAGTCAAGCTCTCCACGTTTCCTTAAAGCACCTGTCCATGCAAAGATGGTTGCTACGGAGTTAGTGGATGTTTCCTTTCCCTCAAGGTGACGGTAATAATGTCTCTGAACTGTACCATGGGCAGCTTCATATTCATAATTTCCATCTGGTGACACCAGAACAGAAGTCATCATTGCCAGAGAACCAAATGCTGAGGAAACCATATCACTCATTACATCGCCATCATAGTTCTTGCAGGCCCAGATAAATCCTCCCTGAGATTTCATTACACGGGCTACAATATCATCGATCAGGCTGTAAAAATATTCCAGACCTGCCGCTTCAAATTTTTCTTTAAATTCTTTCTCATAAATTTCAGCAAAAATTTCCTTAAATCGGCCGTCATAAGTCTTGGAAATGGTATCTTTGGCTCCCAGCCACAGGTTCTGCCTTGTATCAAGAGCATAATTAAAGCAGCATCTTGCAAAGCTTGTAATGGATGCATCCAGATTATGCATTCCCTGAAGCACGCCTGAGCCATCAAAGTGCTGGATCAGCTCTTTCTTCTTCTCTCCATTCTCACCTTCAAAAACAAGGTAGGCATCTCCAGGGCCGTCTATATACATTTCTGTATTTTTATATACATCGCCGTATGCGTGACGGGCAAGCGTAATGGGCATTTTCCAGTTTTTCACACACGGTTCGATTCCCTTCACAACTATAGGAGCACGAAATACGGTGCCATCCATGATCGCACGGATCGTTCCATTGGGACTCTTATACATCTTTTTTAAGTGGTATTCTTCCATCCTGGCCTTGTTTGGAGTAATAGTTGCACATTTAACGGCTACTCCATACTTCTTTGCTGCATTAGCGGCATCTACAGTTACTTTGTCATCCGTTTCATTTCTGTGCACCAGGCCAAGATCATAATACTCTGTTTTCAAATCAATGTACGGAAGAAGAAGTTCCTCTTTAATTATTTTCCACAGGATCCTGGTCATCTCGTCTCCGTCCATTTCCACCAATGGTGTGCTCATTTGAATTTTTTTCATAATGTCCCTCCTCTTTAGCTTTAAATTTATCATACATTGTAGCGGATAGAATTTGATTCGTCAATGCTTTTATACATTAAAGTTTTACTGTTCTATAAAATGAACAAGATCAAGTTTTCCCCATCCCTGAAGATTTTTGGGAAGTCCCAGATCCTGAGCACTTTCCATTAACTTCATCTTTATTTCCACATTGGAAATAAATGGGTTCTTTTCAAGCATAAGAGCGCAGGCTCCGGAAACCAGAGGTGTTGACATGGATGTTCCGCTTTTTCTCCCATATCCGTTATCAGGTCCGGGCGCACAGGACATGATATGACTGCCCGGTGCCACAATATCCGGTTTACAGATACACTCAAAAGTGGGACCCCTGCCTGAAATAGCCTCCTTGCCCATAAGCATATCGCTGCAGCCTACTGTAATGATCTTCCGGCTGCTTCCGGGTGCTGTAATACTTCCAGGTCTTGGTCCCTGATTCCCGGCTGCAGCTACAACTACCATTCCTTCATCCCAGAGTTTTTCCACGCCTCTTATGAGTATTCTGTGGTCTTTTACAGTTCTGCAGGTTGTGCCTACAGATATATTCACGACCCGGATACCATACCGGATTTTATTTTCCGAAATCCAGGCACAGGCCTTCAGAACATCCTCTTTTTTTCCATTTCCCATGTGGTCCAGTACCTTTAATACAATAAGTCCACAGCCCGGAGCAATTCCTGTGATTCTTCCTCCTGAGCCGGTACCATCTCCGCCAATAATACCACTGACATGAGTGCCATGCGAATTATCATCATAAGGGGCTCTTCTTCCTGATATAAAATCGCGAAAAGCCCATATGCGTCCTGAAAAGTCCACATGTGGATAAATCCCGGTATCAAGGACAGCAACTCCTATCCCTTTTCCCGTATATCTTGTTTTTTCCACAGATACATCCTCCGAATATAAGAACAGAACTTATTTTATTTTATTCGGAAAATATACTTTATGTTATTTTGCCAATTTTCCTGCATAAAATGTATCAAATCCCATGAATATGCAAATACTTCACATATCAGAATCAAAAAGGAGGAATTTTATGATTCTTTTACTGGTCATTGCATTTTTCATATTTCAGACCTTTATCCTTCTGTGCTGTGTAGCTGCCGGGGATGATGCCAGTTCCCAGGAAATTTCCGATCAGGAACAGATGGAGTTCATACAGGAATGGAAAAAAGCCCATCACCGATGAATAATTATTCTACTGTCACACTCTTGGCCAGATTTCTTGGTTTATCCACATCCAGTCCTTTTGCCACACTGACATAATACCCCAGAAGCTGCAGTGGAATAATAGCAAGAGAAGTGGCAAAATGAGGATCTGTCTTTGGAATATATACAGTAAAATCAGCAGTATCCTCGATGTTATAATTTCCAAAGGTTGTAAGTCCCATAAGGTAAGCACCCCGGCTTTTGCATTCTACCATATTGGAAACTGTCTTCTCATATAAGCCGTTCTGGGTCAGTATTCCAATTACAAGAGTACCCTCTTCAATCAACGAAATGGTACCATGTTTTAATTCTCCTGCAGCATATGCCTCGGAATGAATATAGCTGACCTCTTTCATCTTCAGGCTTCCTTCCATACTGATGGCATAATCAATTCCCCTGCCTATAAAGAAAACGTCTCTGGCATTTGCCTGTTTGGATGCGAACCACTGAATCCTTTCTTTATCTTCCAGAACCCGTTTGATCTTATCCGGAATCGTCTGAAGTTCCTCCAGAAGTTCATGATATTTTTCCTCTGTGATCTCTCCCCTTACCATGGCAAACTGAATTGCCAGTATATAAGATGCAACAAGCTGTGTGCTGTATGCTTTGGTTGTCGCAACTGAGATTTCCGGTCCTGCAAGAGTATAGAATACATTATCTGCTTCCCTTGCAATGGAAGAACCGACTACATTTACGATTCCAAGTGTTCGGATTCCTCTCTTTTTCGCTTCTCTTAATGCTGCCAGGCTGTCCGCAGTCTCTCCTGACTGACTTACAATGATCACAAGGCTGTCAGATGGCATAATTGGGTTTCTGTAACGAAATTCTGATGCCAGCTCTACACGTACCGGAATTCTGGCCAGATCCTCAATCACATACTGGGCTTGCATTCCTACGTGATAGGCAGATCCGCATGCTACTATAAAAATCTGGCTGATTTTCTTAATATCCTCATCAGACAGGCCAACTTCCGAAAGATTGATCTCGCCATCTTTGATCACAGAATTCATAGTATCTCTTACTGCCTTGGGCTGTTCATGAATTTCTTTTATCATGAAATGTTCAAATCCTGACTTTTCCGCCGCTTGTGCATCCCATTCGATCAGTTTGGGTTCCTTCTGGATCTCATCTCCATCCAGATTGTAAAATGTGATCTCGCCCTTTCTTACTCTTGCCATCTCCATATTGCCGATATAGTATACATTTCTTGTATATTTCAAAATTGCAGGGACATCAGAGGCAATATAAGATTCTCCATCTTCCACTCCAAGAATCATGGGGCTGTCTTTTCTGGCAACATAAATCTCACCCGGATAATCTTTAAACATAAGGGCAAGAGCATAAGATCCCCTGATCCGGACCATGGCATGGTTAATGGCATCTACAGGAGTTCCCAGGTATTTCTTATAATAATAGTCCACCAGCTTCACAGCTACTTCTGTATCTGTATTGGAATAAAAAGTATATCCCTTGCGGAGCAGTTTATCCTTTAATTCCTGATAGTTCTCAATAATTCCATTATGAACTGCAACTACATTGCCGTCATCACTCATATGGGGATGTGCATTGGTCTCTGACGGTTCCCCATGTGTTGCCCATCTGGTATGGCCTATGCCGCAGGTTCCCGGAACAGACTCTCCATCGTTGGTCTTCTCAGCCAGTACCTTCAACCTTCCTTTCGCCTTTATGATCTCTGTATCTTTTTCTCCGTCACGGACAGCAAGTCCTGCTGAATCATATCCTCTGTATTCAAGTTTGGAAAGTCCATATAAAAGAACTGGCGCTGCCTGATGCTCACCTGTATATCCAACAATACCGCACATATTTAATTCCTCCCTTACCTGCAATATATCTGATCTGGTTTTAAGATTACTAAGCATTATTAAAACATTAATAAGAATAATTGTCAATCTTCCGTTTTTGCACAAAAATACCGAGGTGCAGTTTTTCGTACTGCACCCCGGCATCTTTTTGTCATTTAAACTTTCACTATGGATTTTTGTCTGTTTGTCTTTTATTCATAGTTCATAACAAGGAATATAGGCTTGATCGCCATAATCTCTTCATATTCTTCCTGTTCTACAGAAACACTGGAATTCAGTGCCTTAAGGTCTGATTTGAGTATTCCCAGTGACTCTGATATGGTCTCACTCCGTCCTTGCAGAAGGATATCTTTTATACGCTTCAAAACCACAGGATGAGCATAACGGGCAGGTATTGGAAATCCGGGATATTTTCCCACATATTCTTCCATAGCTTCTACTGCTTTTTTCATACGGTTTTCAATATACTTTTTGTTATTTTTCGCCGTAGGCAAAACATGAGCACCGGAAAAAAGAAATATTGCAGCCAGCCCGAACAACAGGAAATACATAGCAGATCCTGCATGATTAACCAGAGAGTAAATCCCGTAAGCCAGAGAAACTACACCCATAAGATTAATAAACAATGCTACCCACTTGTATGCAGGATTACTTTTATCATATATCCTTTTATTTTTGGCTGCATTACTCAGTTCATTGTACAGATCCGGTTCTTTTTCCAGATAAGAATAAGAATTTTCCAGCACGCGGAGGCTTTCCTGAGCCTTTGGAGAAATTACCGCGGCTTTCTTCTCTGAAAGCCTTCTTTCTTTTTCTGCCAGTCGTTTCTCTGCTTTCTTACTGTGAATGGAAATCTCGGGATGAGTACTTCCTATGTATGAAAGGAGCCTGTCCACATCTTCTTCATGCTTAAAGATGCACTGTTTCTCCTGTCCATTATCATATTCAACTACCAGATAGGACAATGTTGCAAAAAGTCCTTTACCGGTAAAACCGCCCTTACTCATGGCAACTCTCTTAAACACACGCTGAACGGATGTCAGCTTCACATAATATCTTCGGTCAAGATAAAAGCTGTTTAAATAGATTGCTTTCTCTCCCACTCCACAGGGACCAAATTTTCTGCACTTCTTTTTATCTGCTGCCAGTTCTTCCTGATCAATGGAAATTTTTCCTAACTGTCTGGTTTTAAAAATCATATAAATATTCCTTCTTGTTTCGTAATGTCACATAATTTATGCCATAAATATTTGTTTTACTGTGCTGTCTTCGGTGTCTTTTTCGTTGCATATAAGAAAATTCCGAAGAAAACAATTGCTGCGATAATACCAACCGGATATCCTATAGCTGTGCTCAGATGCAGGCATTCCGGTGCGATCACGAAGTATGTAATGGATACAGCGCTCATGAAAACAGCCGGTACAACGGTAATCCAATAGTTCTTCTTTTCCTTGAAGAGGAACATACTTGCTGCCCAGAGAACGATCATGGCAAGTGTCTGGTTCGTCCAGCTGAAGTAACGCCAGATAATCTGATAATCAATCTTTCCAAGTGCATTACCGATACCAAGAACTGCGCCAACACCAAGAACCGGGATGCAAAGTTTCAGACGGTTCATCATAGGTTTCTGATCGATCTTGAACCAGTCAGCCAGTACAAGACGTGCACTTCTGAATGCAGTATCACCGGAAGTGATAGGACATGCGATTACACCCAGCATAGCCAGAACAAGTCCTACAGAACCCATTGTCTTGGAGCAGATATCGTATACTGTAGCAGGACATCCACCGCCCATTTCAAGAAGCTTGGAGCCTTCATAAATTGCACATCCTGCAGCAGCCCATACAAGTGCAATGACACCTTCACTTACCATAGCGCCGTAGAATACGCAGTGTCCCTGACGTTCACTCTTCATACAACGAGCCATCAGAGGAGACTGGGTAGCATGGAAACCTGAAATAGCTCCACAGGCTACAGTGATAAACATAAAGCTCCAGATTGGTGTTCCTGACGGATGCATATTCCTGAAGTTATTCCAGATCTCAGGAATTACGTATTCGGAATTAGTCATTACACCAAAGGCCACACCTACTGCCATAATAATCAGGCAGATACCAAATACCGGATAAATCTTACCGATGATCTTATCAATGGAAATAAAGGTTGCAATGAAATAATAGATCAGGATCAGTATCAGCCAGAAGAGCTTGCTGGAAAGAATGTTATCCATACCAGCATTCTGGAACAGAAGCTGAATCAGTCCGGCAGGTCCTACTGCAAATACAGTACCAACCATGATCAGAAGAACAACGCTGAATACACGCATTACATTCTTCATAGCTCCACCCAGGTAAATTCCGGTGATCTCAGAAACAGATGCACCATTATTACGTTCGGAAAGCATACCGGCGAAATAATCATGTACACCACCGGCAAAGATGGTACCAAATGTGATCCACAGGAACACAACCGGCCCCCAAAGTGCACCGGTCAGAGCACCAAAGATCGGTCCAAGGCCGGCAATGTTCAGAAGCTGTACAAGGAACAGTTTCCACTGAGGCATAACTACATAGTCAACGCCATCATTGATCTTAACAGCCGGAGTCTCTCTGTCATCCGGTGCAAAGGTATTCTCTACGATCTTACCATAGACGAAATACCCTCCAATTAAAAGAGCAAGACAAATGATGAAACTAATCATAAAAAACCCTCCTTTGAAGTTAAATAGTGTAATTTCCCCATGCTTTTTATTATAGTATATTTTGTTGCAAAATCAAGCTTAAATTTTGAATATTTTCAATTTTTTATCCTAAATTTTTTTATGTTTTTAAAATTATTTTGTATATTTTAGACATTATATCTGTTTGTACAATATTATAATTGTATAATTTCACAAGCATGCAAAAAGGAATTTCTTATTTGACAGCAAAAAGGCAGGAAGACCGGTCGGGCCAGTTTTCCTGCCTTTGTATTTTTCTTTTGCCTGTTCAGTTTAAAGCACTTTATTCAGGAAATCTATGGTACGTTTTTCCTTAGGATTGAGGATCACTTCCTGAGGAGTTCCCTCTTCCACAATATATCCGTCATCCATAAAGATCACTCTGTCCGCCACTTCCCTTGCAAATCCTATCTCGTGGGTTACTACGACCATTGTCATGCCATCTGCTGCCAGCTGCTTCATAACCTGGAGAACCTCACCTACCATCTCCGGGTCCAGGGCACTGGTAGGTTCGTCAAACAGCATGATATCAGGTTTCATACAAAGTGCCCGTGCAATTGCCACACGCTGTTTCTGACCGCCGGACAGCATAGCCGGATACACTTCGGCTTTTTCTTCCAGGCCTACCTTTTTCAGCATTTTCACTGCCTGATCATGGGCTTCCTGTTTGGAAGCTTTCTTCAGATCTACAGGTGCAAGCATCAGGTTTCTGAGAACATTCATATTGGAAAACAGATTAAAATGCTGGAACACCATTCCGATATTCTCCCGCATTTTATTGATATCGATCTTCTTATCTGAAAGATGAAATCCATCTACCACAATATCTCCTGCAGTAGCATCCTCCAGCTTATTCAGGCAGCGCAGGAACGTAGACTTGCCACTTCCTGACGGTCCAATGATAACTACTACTTCCCCTTCATAAATGTCTGTAGAAATATCAGACAACACTTCAAGATCACCGAAGCATTTCTTCAGATGAGATACATGAATCTTCACATTATCTTTATTAACGGCCACGGTTCAGCCTCCTCTCCAGTCTCTTGGCAACTACAGACAGAATGGTAATTACGATAAGGTACATAATACCAACGATTCCCCATGTCTGGAAAGACATAAAAGTATTGGCCTGTACGTTCTTGGCAGTATTGACCAGTTCCGGAAAGCCGATAACAGACAGAATGGATGTATCCTTCAGAGTTATGATAAACTGGTTGATAATACTTGGAATCATTGTCCTTATTGCCTGTGGAAGCACAACTCTTACCATTGCTCTCCAATAGGGAAGGCCAAGGCTCCTTGCTGCTTCCATCTGACCCTTGTCTACCGACTGGATACCTGCACGGATGATCTCTGCCATATAAGCACCACAGTTTAAAGCCAGACAGATGGTACCTGCCTGCAGTGCAGACAGATTAAAGGACACCCCTACCATATTATTAAAGAAATAGGGAACGCCAAAGAAAACAAAATAGGCAAGAACGATCATAGGGACGCCACGGATCACATCTACAAAAATTCGTGCAATTACATTACAGGCTCTGTTCTTCAGAACACTGAGAAGTCCAAAGATCATACCAAGAATGCAGGCAAAAAACAGACCGCAGAGAGCCAGAAGAAGGGTCTGGCCCATTGCCCTGAGCAGCAGGCTGCCATATTTGGTCACAATTAAAGCCATTAATCAGAAGCTCCTTTCAAAAAGGGGCCCTGAATGAAATATCAGTGCCCCCTTGTATATTATTTCTATAACAAGATCACGCTTATTATTCAGCCTTTTCTGTTGTTTCCTCTACTGCCTCTTCAGTTGTTTCTTCTGTAGTTTCTTCTTCTGAACCCTTAGCGCCTGCTACAGCTTCCTCGCCAAGATATTTGGCAATGATCTCATCATATTTGCCATTCTCTTTAATATCTTTAAGTCCTGCGTTAAATGCATCCAGAAGTTCCTGATTGTCAGCATTAAAGATTGCAAAACCATAAGGAGCTCCTTCGTTCTCAGAACCTTCCACGATCTTCAGATCAAGATCACCATCCTTAATGGAAGCAGCCATAATAGGTGTATCCTCAAAGCATGCAGCAACCTGTCCTCCAAGAACTGCCTGATACATTGTAGGTGAATCCTCAAAGTATGTGATCTTGAAACCATTCTCATCTGCCAGGCTCTCTGCATACTCGGCACCCTGTGTACCTGTCTTTACGCCGACCGTCTTATCTTTCAGATCAGCAAATCCTGTAATATCAGAATCAGCTTTTACTGTCATGCTCTGTGTTGCATTATAATATCCATCGGAGAACAGCCATCCGCTCTCTTTTCTCTCATCTGTAATGGAAGCGCCTGCGATCATGCCGTCAGCCTGTCCGGACTGGCATGCTGCGATAGCTGCATCCCATCCAAGACTCTTTAAATCATATTCAAAACCCTGGTCTTCTGCTACAGCTGCAAGAATATCAACATCAATTCCTACAAAGTCGCCGTTCTCATCTGTATACTCAAACGGTTTAAATACAGTATCCGTAGCAATGGTCCATTTCTTGTCTGCTGCTGCAACAGGAACTGCCATTCCCAGAACCATAATACCTGCCATCATAAGAGAAATCACTTTTTTCTTCATAATTCATTACTCCTTTACTCTTTTACTCTGATGAACTACCTTAATACTAAAAAAAGGCGCAAATAAAAAATATCGACGCCTTTGTCTTGAATGTATATTATCACATTTCTTTGTGATTTGTCAATAAATTTTATTTGTCCTGAATTTCTCTTAAATTTCTGTTGACTCGAACATTTGTTCGGTGTATAATACACTCAGAAATCATATTAGGAGAATTGGTTATGAGAGTGATAAAATGCCCTCAGATGGAGAAAATTTATGTAAAAGTAAATTCTGATTTTGATTCCACCGGATATATGCAGCCGAAATCCATTACTCTGAATGATGGAAGAACCTTTGCCATTGAGCAGGTCAAGGATTTCCGTCCGGCTGAGCTTACAGGACATTCCGGTGACTGTTATACCGTTGTCATCCAGGGTCAGGAGAAACATCTCTTTTTCGAGAGGACAGACCGGCTTTTTTCAGCCAGACTGGGGCGATGGTTTGTAGAACGCCCTGTTTCCACATAGTAACAGTGTTTACTATCTTTTCTGCAATCGCAAGGAGGCCGTATAATTGGAGAAACAGCATACTTATGTCGCCATTGATCTGAAATCCTTCTACGCTTCCGTAGAATGTGCCGACCGGAATCTGGATCCACTGACTACCAATCTTGTTGTGGCAGATGAGTCACGTACAGCGAAAACAATCTGTCTGGCAGTTTCCCCTTCTCTGAAATCCTGGGGAATTCCAGGCAGGCCCAGGCTTTTTGAAGTAATACAGAAAGTCCGGGAGATCAATGCGATCCGCCGGGCAGATGCTCCTGGAGGCAGATTCTCCTCTTCTTCTTTTGATGCTTTGGCACTCAGGTCTGACCCGTCCCTGAAACTCTCCTATATTACTGCTGTTCCACGTATGGCACGGTATATGAAAGTCTCTTCATCCATCTATGAGATTTATATGAAATATATAGCACCTGAGGATATAGTTGTCTACAGCATTGATGAGGTTTTCATCGATGTGACACATTACCTTGAGCTTTATCATATGACTGCCCGTGAACTGACTATGACTATGATCCGTGAAGTTCTGTATACAACAGGGATCACTGCTACGGCAGGTATCGGTACCAACCTTTATCTTGCCAAGATTGCCATGGATATCGTTGCCAAGCATGTGCCTGCGGACCGTGACGGTGTACGGATTGCCCAGCTTGATGAACACACCTACAGAGAACAGCTTTGGACACATCAGCCATTAACTGATTTCTGGCGTGTTGGAAGGGGATATGCAGACAGATTACAGAAGAACGGAATTTTTACCATGGGGGATATTGCAAGGTGTTCTCTGGGCGGTCCTAATGATTATCATAATGAAGATCTGCTTTTCCGGTTATTTGGAATAAATGCCGAACTGCTCATAGACCATGCATGGGGATGGGAACCCACTACCATTGAAGACATCCGCAATTACCGTCCACGTTCCAATTCTCTTGGATCCGGTCAGGTATTACAGGAACCTTATGATTATAATAAGACCAAACTGGTAGTAAAAGAAATGACAGATCTTCTGGTACTGGATCTTGTTGATAAAGGTCTTGTTACCAATCAGATCGTACTTACCATAGGATATGATGCCACAAATGTAACCAGTGGCAATTACCAGGGAGCTGTTACCACTGACAGATACGGGCGCAGGATTCCTATGCATTCCCACGGAACCGGCAATCTTACAGGTTATACCAGCTCCACCAGACTGATCATGGAATGTATGATGAACCTTTTTGAACGTATCGCCGACAGGAATCTTCTTGTCCGCAGAATCACCATTTCAGCCAATAATGTAATACCTGAGACAGACATTCCTGACGAAGACTGTTATGAGCAGCTTTCTCTTTTTACAGATTACGATGCACTGGAAAAAAAGAAAGAAAAAGAAAAATCTGTTATGGAAAAGGAAAAGAAGCTTCAGAAGGCAGAATTGGATATTAAGAAGAAGTTTGGAAAAAACGCAATATTAAAGGGAATGAATCTGCAGGAAGGTGCTACAGCAAGGCAGAGAAATGCCCAGGTGGGCGGCCACAGAGCTGGGAATCCCACGGACGCATCAGGAGATTCTTCATGAAAATTTAATGAAATTAATTTTTACAGATCCATATCACGAAAAATTTCTCCTTCCAGGCCACATATATCATCCATCCTTATACTCTGCCCTGTGACTGTAACAATGGATCTGGTATATTCGTCCACTTTTCTGATTCTGGCGGTAATTTTTCTGTATTGGCCCCCGCTTTTTTTCTCATCCGGAACGAAATAAGTAATATCAATCACAGGAAGCTGAGAGATCCTGTCCTCTATAACTTGCAGTTTCATGTCAAGACAGTTTCTGGCTGTCTCATCCAGATCAGTCCGGGCATCCGTGGTCCTTGCTGTTTCTGAAATCTCCTCCTCATATCCAGACAAAGCCTTAAAAGAAGCAAACTGAGCAGCACGATCTATTCTGTCCATGCGGACATGTTTTAATTCAAAAGGATACTGTGTATCAATAATATCAGCATAATCTTCTGGTTTCACAGCCATGGCCATACCTCTCTTTTTCACGTTAACTTGCAAACTGGATTAATTGGAACTATAATAAGATGTTGGGGTCAAAAGATGCCATACGGATTGTTCCGTGCTTTGCACTCCCACAATCCTGCCCCGAATTCGGATATCGCGGGACTTACGTCCCGCTTTTATCCTCATTTGGGGCGGGTCAACAAGTCATAAAACCACTTATGTGCAAGCACACAGTGGTTTATGACCTTTTGACCCTGGCATCATAATAAATAAAAATTATCTGTTGTGGGAGGAAAAATGAAGAAAGAACTGTTTTCAATACCAAATTTAATGGGTTATTTCCGTATACTTATGCTGCCTGTATTTCTTGTATGCTACCACCGGGCAGAAACACCGAAAGATTTCGTATTTACTTTCCTGATTCTTGGGGTTATTTTCCTGTCTGATGCATTGGATGGGTACGTTGCAAGGAAATATAATATGGTAACAAACTTCGGGAAAATTCTGGATCCGGTAGCAGATAAGCTGGTTCAGGGCACGCTGGCACTGGCTGTTGCATCCAGACATCCGTTAATGAAAGTATTTTTCCTTGTCTTTATCATAAAAGAAGCCTATATGGCTATTATGGGCTTATATCTGATCAAAGCCAAAAGTTCATTGAACGGAGCTCAGTGGTTTGGTAAGATATGCACCGCCGTAATAGACATAGGCGTACTTATTTTATTGTTCATACCCCAAATGCCGGAAACCATCAGTAATGCCATAATTATTCTCATGCTTATAACAGAACTGTTCGTAACTATAAAATATATAATATTCCATGTAAATATCATCAGGAAAAAATCTGAGCTTTAATTTATAATCTTATTCAGCCTGCTGAAATCCTTTAGGGCTTTTCTGCCAATGGCAAAGATCTTCTTCATATTAATGGAATTGACTCCGCCCTGGCGGGGTCTGAAGGTAATGGGCAGATACTTGATCTTACAGTTTTTCTTTTTGTATATCACAGAAAGAAATACATTGGATAGATTAAAGTCCACCGGGATCAGACTGATATACTTTTTCAGAGTATCTGTTCTCATCAGCCGGTACGGCGTATTGGCATCTGTCAGGCTGACCCTGAAGCAGAGTCTGATAACAAGCTTCAGTGTCTTAGTCACAACAATTCTTGAAAATCCGTCCTGTCTGTTTTTTCTCCATCCAATCACCATATCATATTGATCTCTCAGTTTCCAGAAAGGTTCAAATTCTTCCGGAAGAGTCTGTCCATCTGAATCCGTCTGAAAAACATAGTCAGCTCCATGTACCAGAGCATAATGATAACCATACAGAACAGTGGCTCCATGGCCTCCGTTTGGTTTAGTAAGCGGCATAAAAAGGGGTCTTGTCCGGGCATATTCTTTCATTTTATCATAAGTAGAATCCCTGCTTCCGTCATCGATGATCACGAGACGGGACTTTCCACCGCCGTTATGTTTCTCCACAACCGGATACCAGTCCTTGATCACCTGTTCAATGTTGTCCTGTTCATTGTAGGCAGGGATAACTATGTATAAACTGTCCATAGTTGGCGCCTCCTTAATTGTCTTATGTCTATTATTATACCACAGTCGAAATAAGAATAGTATCATAAAAATACTCCGGGAGTGCTTAAGCTTTCTCCCGGAGTGTTTTTTATTCTTTCTCTTTTTCCGTTTCCTTTGTTTCTTCTAACTTCTGGACATTGGAAATCTTCACCTTATGATCATACCATTTGCCTTTTTTTCCTACAAGGGCAACATCAAATTCTTCATCAATGGCAGGAACCGGAATATCAAATCCATACACTTCCTCTGTGGTTCCATCACTGTAGGTAACTGTATCCGTTGTAGGTTCAAGAAGTTCTGCTCCTTCTTTCTTTGCATCTTCTGCTTTTCCCACAAACAGATTCAGGATTCCCTTGGATGCAAGACTCACATGAATAGTCATCTTGCCATCTTTTACAGTTAATGTTCCCTTTCCATCATTGGCTTCACTTACATGGAACATTCCACTGTCTGTATCAAAACTGACACTGTAAGTTCCATCTTCCAGGAGATTATCTTCAGACTCTGACGGCTTCTCCGTTGCCATAGGAGTAACAAGAGTATTCTGTGCAAAAACCGTACAGTTTCCTAACATAATAGCCAAAACAGATAACATAGCAACAATAGAACGTTTCATGATTCTACTCTCTCCTTTAAATTATTCTGCTGCTTCTGTTCCAAGAGAATCGATGGCTGCTTTTGTATGATCTACATAAATCTGTTTCACAGCATCAATTCTGCCAAGACCTGCAATCTGAGCATCTACACTGTCAAAATTTCCAGATGCTATGAACAGGCTCTTCCATGAATCTTCCTCATCCCCTGCCATATCGTTGTTTGCATGATCACCTGCTACTACCATAAGGGGACGAAGAATTACTTTCTTATACCCTGCCTCTTTAACCTTATCAATAACAGCTTCACAGGAAGTATCTTCCGGTTTTCCTTCAACAGTTCCTACAAATACATTCTTATATCCCAGTTCGTCCATCTGTGACTGCATCTGGTTGTAAGTAATGGCTGCTTTATGAGAAGTACCATGACCCATAAATACAAAGGCAGTGCCATCAGCTTCTGCTGCATCCAGACTGTCATAACCTGCTTCTTTTACAGCCTCATCTGTAATATCAACTGCCACAGCTTCCTTATCTTCATTTACAGTTGTCTGGTCTTCTCCAACTTCACCAAGGAGCGGCTCTGCAATTGCAATGGATTCAAATTTATCCTGATATTCATCAATAGCAGCCTTCATTTCATCATATTCTGCCCCATGCATCAGATGTGTAGGCTGAACTACAAGATTCTTTACTCCATTTTCAACTGCACGGTCAAGTGCCTGCTGCATATTGTCAATTTTTTCCTCATCTCTGGCCTGAATGTGATTGATGATGATCTGAGCTGTAAATGCTCTTCTTACTGACCAGTCCGGATATGCTTCCTGAAGAGCATCCTCTATACCTTTAATATCCTCAACACGGCTGTCATTAAAGGATGTACCAAAGCTTACCACAAGAAGCTCATTCTCACCGATCTCATCTGCGTTACGTGGATCATCTTTGGAAGCATCGCCTGTATCACGTCCAAAGTATTCAGGACTTGCTTCTTCGCCTTCAACCAGTTCCTTCTGAGCATCTGTCAGCTGATTCCAGGCCTCTTTGGCTGCAGTACAGTCATCATCTGTTGTATCTGTTCTCTCCTGAACATAAATCTTATCAATAAGGGCTGCCACATTATCTGCTGCCGCCTGATCATCAGATACCTCTGCAGCTTCTGTTGTCTCTTCTGCCGCCTCTGTGGTTTCCTCTGCCATAACCAGGGAACCAGTTGCTGCAGTCATCCCGCAGGTCATAGATACTGCCAGTAATACAGCTAACATTGTTTTTCTTTTCATTGCTTTTATCCTCTTTTTCTTATATATTTCCGGATGTTAATATGCAAAAAAGCGGCTGCATCTCTGCAGCCGCCGACATTCCCATACATACACGGTCTTTGTGTAACAAACGAAATTATATAAGCACTATGTATTGTTATGAGAATAAAGGTCATGTATTCCGCAGACCATGAATTCCACGCCAAGGCAGTTCTCCTGACTTTGTTCAACGTCTCTCTTCCTTCCCGGTTACCCAGTGGTTTTAAGAGAAACTCCCATACACAGTGACGGTATCGTTCCGGATTCTCACCGGATTCTCTTTTGCACGCCATTATAATGACGTAACCTTTGCGTTATAACTATTGCACATATTCGATTCGGATATTATCCTTTTACCACAAAAACAAGTATATGTCAAGATAAAACAATTATTTTATTTCCGCCTTAAGTTTCATCAGAGCCCTGGTATGCATACGCTTAATACGTCCATAGGGAATATTCATATCTGAAGCAATGCTGCAAAGGGATCTTTCTTCATAATAATGAAGAATGATCAGATCCCGTTCCTCCTGGCTTAATTTCATAAGAGCCTGAAGCAGCATCTCCTGTACTTCTTCCGAAATTATATTTTCCAGAATATCCAGTTCATCCTGAACAGGCTCATCAATCTCTTCCAGATCTGTATGCCTATGATGTGTGCGGTAAAAATCAATTACTGCATTCCTGGCAATGGTATAGATCCAGGTAGAAACTGATGCTTTCTGTGAATTAAAGGTATCCCATTTATTACAGATCTTAATAAACACTTGATGAGTCAGATCTTCTGCATCTTCTTTACTGAAAATTTTATTATATATATATCCGTAAATTCTGGGATAATATTCCTGATATAATTTTTCTATTTCAGTTTTTGTGTCAGTCTGCTTCATATTTTTCTCTCCTGGAATAAAATTTTGAAGCATTATATCATACCCTTTGTAACCAAACCGTAACTCAAAAGCCAGATTTTAAATTTCTTTAATACCCGGATTCTTCTTTTTTTCCATATCCATATCGCCGGCAGCATTTACATATTTAAGCTCATCATCCGATATACATTCTCCATAACGTTTCTCTGTCTGTATGATCAGTTTCTCAAGCTCTGCATTGGGAATAAAGCGCTGAAAATCAAAAATATTTTTCAGAAATCTTTCCATCACCCATAATCCTCCCTCTTCTTTTTATCGTAAGAGCTTAACTTTCTGTTCTTTTATACGAATAAGGCAGGAAAATGGCCGCTTTTGATCATAAATTATATCTTTTTTTATTAAACAGTGTGACTGTGACCGTCACAAGAATGGACAGTATTTCTGACAGTACCAGGGAAAACCATACACCATCAAGTCCCCATATCTTTGAACAGGTAAACACGCATATTACCGGACATATAAGTGTTCTGACCACAGACAGGGATGCGGATATCAGTCCATTGTTTAAAGCTGTAAACAAGGATGAGCCAAAGAAGTTCAGTCCTGTAAAAATATAAGAAAGGGCATAGATTCTGAAACCATGTATAGCCAGCTCCTTTGCAGCCTGATCATATCCAAGAAATGTGGAAACAAAGAATCCGGAAAACGCATAGGATACCACAAGGATCAAGAGAGAATAACCACCTATGATAATCAGGCTTTTGTGGAAAAGTCCCTTTAACTCATCTGTATTCTGAGCGCCGTAGTGATATCCGATAACCGGAACAATCGCTATATTATATCCCATAAAAATGCAGGCAAAAAGCAGAGTAATATAGAGAATCACCCCATACGCATCCACACCTACTTCTCCCGCCATTTTCAGAAGAATAAAGTTATACAGAGAGCTTACAACAGAAGTTGTAATGTTCATAATCATCTCTGAAGAGCCATTCCCACATACCTTAAGGATAGCCCGGGGCATCATTCTGGCACGTACCAGTTTCAGGGTTGTTTTTTTACTGCGGAGGAAATAAAGCAAAGGCCCTACTCCTCCTACAACCTGGCCAAGTACGGAAGCAACTCCTGCTCCAACAACACCCCATTTAAACACACATACAAATAATGCATCCAAAGCAATATTAGTGATACCGGCCATCATAGTAAAGACAAATGCCATAGCCGACTGGTCAGCTGCCACAAAAAATTCCTGGAATTCATACTGCATAACAAATACCGGAATTCCAGCAAGCATAATCACACCATATATAACACCCAGCTCCAGCATCTCTCCGGATGCCCCCTGGCTTACCAGGAAAGGCCTGGTAAACACAGCAGCTATAATGGCAATTACGATTCCCAGAATTACCGAAAAAAGAACAAGGGAAGAGAATACCTGATTTGCTTCTTCTTTTTTATTTTCGCCCAGCATCTTACTCACAAGTGCATTTCCACCTGAACCGATCATAAACCCAAAGGACGGAAAAATCAGAATATAGGGATTGATCATATTTACTGCAGCAAAAGCAGTAGTTCCGCAGAAATTGGAAATAAACAGTCCGTCAACCAATGCATATGTAGAACAGAGTATAATGGTAATAATAGGGATTAAGGTAAATTTAAACAGCTTTTTCAGTGTAAAATGTTCTGAGATCTGTATATTCATAATCTTCTCCTTTAGTATTCATTCTGTTACTGTTCTTTGAGTGCAAGTATGGTTTTCATATCATCTGTTTCCAGCGCAATATTTAACATATGGTTGATATCCTCCAGCAGAGCATGCATTTTCTCTTCTGAATAAAGTTCTCCATGGTAATCCAGCACCCATCTGATACCGGAAGGTGTTTCTTCTGCCTGAAAAACAGCAAGAGAATCTGAAGGCTGATTATCCTCCAGGAAGGTACCCTTTGCAACCGTACCTCCTATTTCAAAAGTGTCCTCATCCAGAGGCTGATAAATGTACGCTGAAGATAATATATCCATACATTTCTCAGAAAGTTGAATCAGCGGCATTGTGGGGAATATCATAAGATCCATGATCTCTTTCTGAAATTCCTGTAAATATTTACTGAAAGAATCATAATCTCCCACATAACAGTATGCCATCAGTGTAGTAGCAATATATCCAAATGTATCTTTCAGCTGAGAAGAATTTCTGCCATTATAGCCAAAAATATATGCAGAATTGCTATGCTGACAATATTTCGTAAAAGCCATTCCCAGAAGACCGGCCATAAGAATATTAGGACTTACTCTGTTTTTCTTACAATACTCCTGAATTTTCTCCATAGATGCATCCAGATCACAGATACACCTCTTTGGTACAAATTCCTTTCCCTGAAGATCAAAAGGAATCATTCCGGGTCTTTCTATCCTTTCCATGTATTTCATGTACATCTGAGTACATTTTTCTCCTGCAGGTGTATTCCAGAACTCTGCCAGATCTTCTCCCAGCTCAAACATGGTATAACTTTCCGAAGTCAGTTCTTTTCCATCATATGCTTTACCAATATCCTCTGCTACAATACCTATAGACCGGCCATCAGAATTTAAATGACTGAAATCTGTAAAAAGAAACTTCCTCTTTCCTGTTTCAATGATCTCAAAACAGAAAAGCCATTTATCCATAGGGCCAATAGTTTTACTCAGATGCTTAGATTCCTCATCAAAGGTTTCATCATCCATATGAATGACCTTTATTTCATAGTCCCTGTAATCGTCCTGTGGAATCTGATATACAGCATGATCTTCTCCCATTTCCATTCTCATAGTAAGCCCTGGATGCGCTTCCATAGTCTTATAGATTGCTTCTTTCAGTCTCTCATTATCAATGGACAGGTCCAATTGATAAAGAGTAGGCATATTTAAATTTGTTCCTTTTTGAAGCATTTCATAGAAAGTTGCAGTCTGGATCATAGTTGCAGGATATCTGTCTTTCTTTTCAAAAGTTTTCAGTTTCGGAGCATTTTTTACAAATTCTTCCAGTTTAAGAATATCTGTATGGTCATAAATATCTGCCACATTAATTCCAATATTAAATTCATCACCGATCATAGATATAAGCAGCATAATGTCCAGGGATGAAACTCCCAGTTCCAGAAGGTTAGTGGTAATGCCTACTTTTCTGTCAGGAAGAACATTCTCAACAATTTCCACCAGTTTCTTCTGAACCTCTGTTTCAGGAGGAACAATTTCTTTTTCTTTGATCACAGGTCTGGGAAGAGCTTTCCTGTCTACCTTCTGATTAGCAGTCATGGGCATTTCATCCATTCTCATCCAGATATCAGGCATCATGTAATGGGCCAGATGCTCATGGGCAAATTCATGCACTTCTTCTTCCGTAACAAAGGCCTCACATGCGTAATAAAGGCAAAGATATCTGTTATCGATCACTGCTGCAGTACAGATATTCATTCCCCGCATGGAAGACATAGCTGCTTCCACCTCACCAAGCTCAATTCTTAAGCCCCTGAGTTTTACCTGATTGTCCCTTCTTCCAAGATATTCTATTTCATCATTTTCATTGATACGGACAATATCTCCGCTCTTGTAGCCTCTCATTCCGCCATACTCAATGAATACATCATTTGTCTTTTCAGGAAGGTTAATATAACCACGTCCCACGCCCCTGCCACAGATCAGAAGTTCTCCTTTTTCTCCTTTTGGCACTTCTTTATTGTTTTCATCAATTACAAATACATAAACATTTGCATTAGGTACGCCAATGGTAACACAATCCTCACTGTCAATCACTTTCATAGTACAGCTGATGGTGGCTTCTGTAGGACCATACCCATTCATAATCATTACATCTGGATTGTATTCCCTGATCCTGGTATACAAAGTTCCTGGGAAAGCTTCCGCGCCAAGATCAAGAACCTTCATTCTTCCAAATGCATCTTTCACTTTAGGAAGCTTCAGCAGACCGGACAGATAGCTTGGAGTCACACACATAGCATCCACCTTATTTTTCTCCAGGAAATCGATCATCAGATTGGGATTCATGATTTCATCGTCCAGAGCATAGGCTACCGTATTTCCGCTGATAAGAGGAATATACTCTTCCATCACAGACACGTCGAAGGTCATCTGGGCCATGGCCAGGCACACAGTTCCCCGTTCATATAATCCCATAAGCTCATAATTTTTTTCACTGGGATGAAGAAAATTGGAGAGATTTCCATGTTCGATCATTACGCCCTTGGGATTTCCTGTGGAACCGGAAGTATAAATACAATAACAAAGATCATTTTCCTGTATATCCACATCTGGATTATCCTTATCCGGGCAGCTTAACAGATCCTCGATAAACTGTGGCCTTTTCTGCAGCTCGTCCACAAAAAGCTCAAGTCTGTCGTATACGATCTTTCTTGTGGAAATAATCTGTTTACAGGAAGCATCCTGGAAAATATATTTAATTCTTACATCTGGATACTGGGTGTTGACAATGGTATAGGCCGCACCGGCTTTTAATACCCCAAGAGTTGCCACATAAGTACTGATGCCTCTCTCCAGCATAATGCATACCACATCCTCCGCGCCAACTCCCAGATAGATCAGGGAATGAGCAACACGGTTGGCAGCTTCATTTAATTCTCTGTAAGTGTAAGAGCCCTGAGAACTTACCACTGCAAGCTTGTCCGGATTTTTCTCCACCTGTTCTTCAAACATTCTGGTTACAGGAACAAAATCAAAATCCACAGTTGTGTCGTTGATTCCGGTCAGAGGTATATCCGGCTGGTATTTCTTTTCTCTTGTGTAATGAGTATGCAAAGCTTTAACTTCAGATTTTTTCTCAGCTTTCTTCTCAATGCCAAATACATCCATCATTCCGGTTATGGCAAATACTTCATATACCTCATCGGAAACATTTATGATAGAAAAATCAGTAATTTTCTTTCTGATCCTGAGCAAAATACGAAGTCCCACAGAAGAAATATAAGTCAGATCAGCAGCATCAAAAACGATTTTTTCAGGTGATGGAGTCAGGCTGCTCAGGTATTCCTCAAGTTCTTTTTCAATTTCAGGAGCATTATCCGAAAATACCCTTTCCGGCAGAGTAACTGTTACAGTATTTTCTTTAAAAATTTTATCCATAAGAATTCCCCTTTTATAATAATAATTTTAGATTATATCATGCCATACGTAACTAAACCGTAACCGGACTTATGTGAAAATAAAAAAAACAGGACTTATGTCCTGCTTTTTTACAAATTTCTTAATGATTTATTCAATGGTGAGGATATCGGCAAATCCTGTAACATCAAATACTTCCATAATCATTTCATTTACATGGCAGATCTTCATGGATCCCTGCTTGTTCATCTGTTTCTGAGCACCCAGAAGTACTCTTAAACCTGCTGAAGATATGTAAGCAAGATCAGAGAAATCAAGAATCAGCTCCTTTACTCCCTCTAAGCTGTTCTTAAGCTCGGTCTCAAGCTGTGGAGCTGTAGTTGTATCCAGTCTTCCTTCCAGTTTTAATGTTAACTTTTCTTCGCTCTGTTCCTTTGAAATTGTCATATCCAAGTTCTCCCTTTCATATATTAAAACTTTTTATAAACAACCATCTCGACTGTGTTTGCATGGACTCTCACACGTACATCATCTGCAAGTTTAGCAACAATGGACTTTTCCAGTTCGTCCTTTGCCTCTTCTGTTTCCTTATCGTCGGTCTTTCTGGAAAGTACAGCAACCTTATAGCTCTGCAGAGACCATTCATTCTTATTCTCTTTACCGGCATCTTCCATATCAGACATTCCATAAGTCATCATGTTCACGCCGGATTTTTTCTGCTGTACGGAATTCTCCACGTAACCTGTCATGTACAGTTCAAGAATATTACGGATTTTACCCATAATGCCTTTCACAGTAACATGTTCTTCGCCTCTTGATGTATTAAGAAATTCCTGGTGTTTCTTTCTGTCCATCTGAGTACTCACACACAAATGAAGCTCACAGCAGCTTCCCGTATTCTCAGCCCAGAAGTCTGCCACAAACTCTCCGGCAATACTCTTTACCATACCCATCATTTCCTCTGTCAGAAGACGAAAACGAAGAGAATCTTTCTCAGACAGTTTCTGATGAACACAAAACTCCTCTACTTCCTGGAATGCCTTGTCTGCCCCATTCCACATATTATCAACTTTTACCACATCTGTTTTCATCGATTTCCTCCTTAAATGTATTTCAATATAATATGAACATCCACTTCCTTCTGGCTATTATATTGTATTATGACACTACTGTCAACTTTTTTAATGTAGAATGCATCTATATGGTCATCCAATATATTTGGTCATAGTCAGGATATTTTCTCCGTTCTCATATACATAATACACCTCATCCATGGTTTTTTTCATCATATAAATGCCAAGACCACCAATCTGCCTTTCCTCAGCAGAGAGGGTAATATCCGGATCCTTTCTGTCCAGAGGGTTAAAAGGTATGCCATGATCGGCCATTCTGATTTTCATCTTTGTTTTTCCGCTGTCAAATTCAATTGAGATCTTTACCTGCCCTGGTTCATCCGGATATGCATAGTCTGCAACATTTACAAACATTTCTTCCATGACAACTGTGATCTGCATAATCTTCTTCATGGAACAGTCTGCTTTTTCCATTTCTGTGCTCACAAAATCCAAAACATCATCTAAATTATTCTTATCAGCAGGAAATACTTTTTCAGTCATGCTGTACGCCTTTCATTTTTTTAAATCCATGATCAACATAGTGATATCATCAAACTGGGGTGCGCCATCTGCAAATTTATCAATATCCCCTCTCAGACTGTGGAGCATATCCTCAACCGATTTTTCCATATTATGGTTCATGAAATCTTTCAGACGGTCTTCCCCATAGAGTTCTTCTTTGGAATTACAGCTTTCTGTTACGCCGTCCGTATAAAGAAACAATCTGTCGCCAGGCCCAAGAGTAATTTCATTTCTCCGGTATCTGATATCTTCCATACCGGCAAGCACAAATCCCGGACGACTGACAAGATATTCAAAGTCTCCCCCATTAGTTCTTAGAAGAGGCGGATTGTGTCCTGCATTGGCAAAGCAAAGCTTTCCGTCTGAAAGATTCAAAATACCCATCCATGCTGTTACAAAAAGTCCCGCATCATTTCCCTCACAGAGTAAATTATTTACTTTGGTAAATACCTGTTCCGGTTCCAGACCCATCTGGGCATAGTTTTTGATCAGTGTCTTGGCTATGACCATAAACAGCGCAGCTGGAACACCTTTACCGGATACATCGGCAATGACCAGTGCCAGATGTGTATCATCTGTCATAAAGAAGTCATAGAAATCTCCTCCAACTTCCTTGGCTGGTGTCATTGTGGCATAAAGATCAAACTCATTATGATCCGGGAATGGCGGAAAGATAATGGGAAGCATATGGGCCTGAATACTGGATGCCAGACTTAACTCCGCATTGATCCTTTCCTTTTCGGCAGTGATCTTCTTAAGATTGTCCACATAGTTTTCCAGATTCTGTGCCATTGAAATGTAAGATCTTGCAAGACTTCCTGCTTCTGTATTGTCATTTTTATATTTCTCACATCTTGAGATCATGTTTTTTCTCTGTTCATCTGTAGAGCTCTCATGATAATAGCTCTCGGCTATATCAGCAAGATCTTCTACCGGATCAGCAATCTTCTTTTCGGTAAACCACATAAACCCAATGGAAAGCAGAAAATAGCAATTAAGCGCAATAGTCTGAAACAGATACATCTGTCCCCAGATTCCGACAGGCATACCTTTTACACCGATTTTATTTGAAAGATAAACAGACATACCCACCAGAATACAGATTCCAAGGCCTATAGCAATTGTATTCAGGATCATTCTCTCATTTAAAGAAAATACAAATATTTTTTCCTTTTCCCCGTTTGTAATATTGGTCAGTTTCTTCTGGATAAGATGACAAAGGATTACCAGAGGACAGCCAAAAAGAAGACCTGAATCAAATACATTAAAAAAGAGATACAGACTGTTCAGTGAAATAAAGTCAGACACAGAATATGCATGGTTAATAATTCCTGTAAACAAGACAGCCAGAATGGCATCAATGAACATAACAAGGCAGAATTTCAGCATTCTTTCAATACTGTCAAGCCTGAATTCCTGTCCATTACGTTCCTTATTTAATTTCTTCCACAGAAAATAAGGAATCATTCCATATACGATCTGCTGAATAAAGCTAAAGCATGCATAGGTCAGTCCATAACCGGAGATCATATCTGCCAGGAACGCACCTGCCCCGCAGCCTAGGGCTGCAGGGATACCAAAGATCATTCCCAGAACAGGCGTAAGTGCAGAGCTGGGGCGCATATCCGTAATTTCTGCTGCCGAAAGCCAGACTCTGAAAGGCATAGTCAGAATCATAAACAAAGCCAGGCTGGCAACAAAAATAACCGGCAACAACCATTGTCTTTTTGTTTCTTTTCTCAAAATCATCTGCTCCTTTGTAAATCAGTTATGTTATCAATACCATTCCTTACCATTTTCGTCAACCCAGGCACCGTCTTCCCTGTGGAAATAGGACATTTGATTTTTATCATAGTAAAGACCGTCTTCTCCTCTGGTGAGAGTATTAGATTCGCCTGTGCTCTCATCTGTTACGACTATAGTGGTATCATTTGGATCATAAGTAGTAAATTTCTCACCATCGCTTAATCTTTTCCACATATCTCCACTGCCGCCACTGATCTCATAAGCTTCCCCGTCTCCGTCATAATAATATCCATCTGTGTAAGGATATATACCAAAAGTAGAACCATCTGCTCTGTACAGAATCAGTTCTTCACCTTCATCTCTTGAGAGAGGCTCACCGCCCGGCACCTTATTTCCGTCAGTTTCAGAACCTTCTGTGGTCTGTTTTTTTGGTTCTTCCTTCTGTGCAGAAGGCTGTTGATCAGAAACAAATTCTCCGTAAATGTAGCCCACAGAGCCATTCAACGCCACACGATACCACTCTGTACCTGCTCCGTCAATCACAACCTGGCCTGTCACCTGAACTGCATCTCCATAATCCAGTTCGCCAATGATGTAATCCTCAGTAGTATGTCCGGCACGTACATTAAGTGTGTCCACGGCCACGTACACGGTTTTATTCATTTCTTCGATCTTAAAACTGCTCTTGTCAATGTTTTTGGAAGATTTTACTGCTTTTTTTGTATTGTATTGTTTAATTTCAATACTGTCAACTGCTTTTTTCACTGCATCAAAATGATCCTCTTTCTCTGAAAGTCCAAGAAAGACAAATACTTCATTTTTATTGGAAATAACCTTTTCATAAACCCATTCATAGGTTTCATCTGCTTCAGCTACAGCAGGAAGCTCTTCGCCGTTACTGTAATGCAGCATAGCCACTGCATCATATCCGTTGGAGAAAATTGCCCATCTCTGTGGATCTGATACTTCCTTCCATGTTTCATCCGGAAGCTCGATCTGAGCTACACCGTCTGATGTTTCAGCTGTTTTTGCATAAACTGTTGTCCCTCCTGCCATTAATACTGCTGTTGCAGCAAAGGCAGCTGCAAACATTAAATTTTTTTTCATTATTTTATCCTCCTTTTTTTGATTTCAGGGTCAATCAGGCTTCCAGTTTAAAGTCAGAAATTTTAAACCGGATTCCTTCACTAAGTTCACAGGAAAATCCCTGAGAACGGATCAGTTCCGCTATCTTCTTTGCATATGCATCACCACCTTTTACCTGTTTATACGATTATCTTCCATCAGATGGCCATATTTTATTTTTTCCTTACTTTTTTTAGATATTTTCCCTTTTTATCAAAGTAGTAGTATGTTTTATTTTTTTTATTATAAGCTTTCCCAGTAACCAGCTGCCCTTTCTTTACAGCATTACTTTTTATGGAAGTATCTCCGGTCCAGAAATAAAACTTGTTTCCTTTTGTACTGGTGACCCATCCAGTACACATCTGGCCCTTCTGTCTGGCGGACGTTTTCACGGCAGAATTTTCTTCTTTAAAATAGAATCTGGAACCGTCCTTCATGGTAACCCATCCGGTACACATCTGG
>JAQYGS010000004.1 GCA_028722515.1 Clostridia bacterium
GGAACGACTGGGAGCATATCAGGCTACATGGGGTACCGGCATTCATTTCAAAATACCGTTCATTGAGCGTGTGGCAAGAAAGGTGAACTTAAAGGAACAGGTGGTGGATTTTCCGCCTCAGCCTGTGATTACCAAGGATAATGTAACTATGCAGATTGATACGGTAGTATTTTTCCAGATCACAGATCCCAAGCTGTATGCCTATGGTGTGGAGAATCCCATCATGGCCATTGAGAATCTGTCAGCCACTACTCTGAGAAATATTATCGGTGACATGGAACTGGATGAAACCCTTACTTCCCGTGAGACCATCAATACAAAGATGAGAGCTTCTCTTGATGAAGCTACAGATCCCTGGGGAATCAAGGTAAATCGTGTGGAATTAAAGAATATCATTCCTCCGGCCGCTATTCAGGATGCCATGGAGAAACAGATGAAGGCAGAGCGTGAGAGACGTGAGGCTATCCTTATTGCAGAAGGCCAGAAAAAATCTACCATTCTTGTGGCAGAAGGTAAGAAACAGTCTGCAATCCTTGATGCAGAGGCAGAAAAACAGGCAGCTATCCTCCGGGCAGAGGCTCAGAAGGAGCGAATGATCAAGGAAGCAGAGGGCCAGGCGGAGGCAGTGCTTAAAGTACAGAAGGCCAATGCAGAGGGAATCCGTATGATCCGTGAGGCAGGAGCCGATGAGGCAGTCCTTACTCTGAAGAGTCTGGAAGCTTTTGCAAAGGCAGCAGACGGTAAGGCAACCAAGATCATCATCCCATCCGAGCTTCAGGGCATCGCAGGACTGGCAGCTTCTCTGAAAGAGATTGTAACCGACGATACGACCAAAGAGAATTAAATATCATAAACGGGGAGAATATTATGGACTTAAAAGGAAGAAACTTTTTGACACTGAAAGACTTTACACCTGAGGAGATCACCCATCTTCTTGATCTGGCAGCAGAATTAAAGGCAATGAAAAAGGCGGGAAAGCCTCATGAATATTTTAAAGGCAAAAACGTTGCCCTGATCTTTGAAAAAACCAGCACCAGAACCCGCTGCTCATTTGAAGTGGCAGCCCATGACCTAGGTATGGGAAGCACTTATCTGGATCCAAAAGGTTCCCAGATCGGCAAGAAAGAGAGTATTGCAGATACTGCAAGAGTTCTTGGCAGAATGTATGACGGTATTGAGTATCGTGGATTCGGACAGGAAATTGTGGAAGAGCTGGCGAAGAATGCAGGAGTTCCGGTGTGGAATGGCCTTACCAATGAGTATCATCCCACACAGATGCTTGCAGATATGCTGACCATCCGTGAGCATTTCGGATCCTTAAAAGGACGGAAGCTGGTTTATATGGGTGATGCCCGTTACAACATGGGCAATTCCCTTATGGTTGCCTGCACCAAGCTTGGCATGCACTTTGTTGCCTGCACCACTAAGAAATATTTTCCAAATGCAGAGTTGGTTGCCCAGTGTGAAGAATATGCCAAAGCATCCGGCGGAAGCATTACCCTCACAGAGGATGTGGAAAGCGGTACTAAAGATGCAGATGTGATCTATACAGATGTCTGGGTTTCCATGGGAGAACCTGATGAAGTCTGGGAAGAGAGAATCCATGACCTGACTCCTTATAAGGTAACCTCTCAGGTAATGAAAAACGCAGGAGAAAAAGCTATCTTCCTTCATTGTCTGCCCGCATTCCATGATCTGAAGACACAGATTGGAAAAGAAATGGGAGAAAGATTCCATCTGACAGATATGGAAGTAACAGATGAAGTATTTGAATCTGCCCAGTCAAAAGTTTTTGACGAAGCGGAGAACCGTATGCACACCATCAAGGCTGTTATGGTGGCAACTTTGGGAGAACCGGAGAAACAATGACCTTGTATAATGAAGAAACAATTTCACAGGCAATACACACAGAATGGGCGGGTAAAACCGTCCATTTTGCGAAGGAAACAGATTCCACCAATTCCTGGATCAGACGTCTGGCAAAAGAAGGAGCAGAACACGGAACCCTTGCTGTAGCTGAATTTCAGTCAGCAGGAAGAGGCCGTTTCGACAGAAAATGGGAAGCACCTCAGGGAAGCTCCGTTATGATGACGCTTCTTCTGAGACCGGAGTTTGCCCCTCAGTATGCTTCTATGCTTACGCTTGTAATGGGACTGTCTGTTGCCCGGGCAATAGAGAAGCTTGATTTTAAGGTTTCAATTAAATGGCCCAATGATGTGGTGATCTCCAGGAAAAAAATCTGCGGGATTCTGACTGAGATGGGAACTAAAGGAAACAGGATCGATTACGTCCTGATCGGTGTGGGCATTAATGTTAACCTGAGGGAATTTCCAGAAGAAATGCAGGATAAGGCCACTTCCCTTATGCTGGAAAGTGGACGGGAATTTGACCGCAGCCAGATTATAGGACTTGTAATGGAACAGTTTGAAGAAAATTATGAGAAGTTCATAAGGACATGCGATTTCACCTGGCTGATGGAGGATTACGAAAGAATCCTGGCAAATATGGGACAGCCGGTGCGTGTTCTGGATGGAGATAAAAGCTTTGAAGGAATTTCCCGCGGAATTAATAAAAAGGGTGAGCTTCTTGTAGAAAGAAAGAATGGAACCATATCTGAAGTCTGTGCCGGTGAAGTGTCCGTCAGAGGACTGTACAGTTATGTTTAATAATTAAGACTTATCAGGAGGACTTATGTATCAGGATAATGTTGTACTCTGTGGGGCAAGCTCCTATGAGAAAAAATTTTATTTTAATCCGGATTTTGACTCATTGCCGGATCATGTGAAACAGGAACTGCAGATCATGTGCGTGCTTTTCACAGAGGATGTAGGAGGGATTCTCACTCTGGAGTTTGATGACAATGGGAATCTTCAGTTTAAAACAGAGGCTCTGGAGGCAGATGCCCGCTTTGATGATATAGGAAGCGGACTGAAGATCAAAGAGCTTCAGAGGGATAAGAAAGAGCTTCTGGAATCTCTGGAAATGTATTACAGAGTCTTTTTCCTTGGAGATCTTACAAGTGAGGATCTGAAAAAAACACCGGATATAGGGGAATAGATTATGCAGATGCAGTGGAAAATAGGAAATGTGCAGATTGACAATCCTTTTGTCCTGGCACCAATGGCCGGTGTGACAGATCTGCCCTTTCGTGTTCTGTGCAAGGAACAGGGGGCAGGGCTTTTGTGTATGGAAATGATCAGTGCCAAAGCTGTTTCTTTTCATAACAGGAATACGGCTTCGCTTATGGAGATCGATCCCTGCGAGCATCCTGTGTCAATGCAGATCTTCGGAAACGATCCATATCTTATGGGTGAAGTGGCCAAAAGTATTGAAGACCGTCCGTTTGATATTTTGGATATTAATATGGGATGTCCCGTTCCCAAGGTGGTAAATAATGGGGAGGGCTCAGCTCTTCTAAAAGACCCGGCACTTATCGGTCAGATCGTCAAGAGCGTTTCTTCTGCCATTCACAAGCCGGTCACTGTTAAAGTCCGGATCGGTTTTGAGGGTTTTGACGTGGACATAGTGGATATTGCAAAGAAAATCCAGGATGCAGGAGCTGCGGCCATTGCCGTTCATGGAAGAACCAGGCAGCAGTATTATTCCGGTACTGCCGACTGGGATGCCATCCGCAGGGTTAAGGAGGCAGTTTCCATTCCTGTGATTGGAAACGGCGATGTGGATTCTCCACAAAAGGCCAAAGCCTTAATGGATCAGACAGGATGTGATGCAGTTATGATCGGACGTGCCGCCAGAGGGAATCCCTGGATCTTCCGGGAAATGAACTATTATTTTAAGACAGGTGAGCTTCTGCCCAGACCCACAGTAGAGGAGATCCGGGAAATGATACTTCGCCATACACGGGAACAGATCCGGTTAAAGGGAGAATATAACGGCATCCGTGAAATGCGTAAGCATGTGGCCTGGTATACTGCAGGAATGAGACATAGTGCGTGTCTGAGAAGGGAATCCAACGCCATAGACAGTTATGAGGCACTGGAGAAGCTGCTGACAAAGCTTGGAGAAAACTGAATAAAATGTGATACCGAGAATAAAGTATACAATAACTGAAAAGGGATATGCCAAAAGGCCGAAAAACCGCGGAATACTTGACATTTCCAGTGCTTTTCGGTATAATACAGGAATTGTTGAAAATTCCATTTCGGAAATTGAAAGGGAGCAGGGTTAATATGGAAGAAAAGAAAAATTTACTGACATATGCAGGACTTAAGAAACTGGAAGATGAACTGCATGATCTTA
>JAQYGS010000005.1 GCA_028722515.1 Clostridia bacterium
AGTTTTCCATACCGCCAAGGAATCCAATGACCTTGTTGGAGGGATCGATCTTGTCCAGATTCTCATCTGTGGTCATCATAGCTGCTGCCGCACCTACCAGATAAGAAACTTCATTCTGTTTGTACATTACATTGTATACATTCTCGCCGCCGTTGCTGAAGTCAAAGGCTTCATCAAAATAAATAAATTTCTGATCCGGATAATCTGCGGAAGCATTTGTCAGGGCATCCAGCATCTGGAATGTACCAACTATGATAACGTCATAAGATCCGTCATCACAGTAGTCATAAAGAGTTGGCTCCCATTTTGCTTCGTCAGCGGATGTTGCACCCATCTGCTCAACCTTAAATGTAAATTTGTCCTCTCCCAGTTCCTCCTGAAGCTTGGTAAGACCCTCATTTGCGGAATCGAAGAAGGATTTGTCACCAAGAGTACCATTTAAAAGCAAAGCTGCTTTATATGGCTCCCCTTCTTCTGCGTGTACCGGAACGGCCACCACTCCCATAGATGTAACCATGGCTGCGCTTAATGCGACTGCTAACATTCTTTTTTTCATTTCTTGTCCTCCTTTATTTCACTTTATTTATTTGCTTTTTTTATACTATATAAAGTATCATCAACCAGTTGATCCAGACTTATGGAACGGAACCTTCCCCGCATGTAAGTATCCAGACGATGGAAAGCCGGATGAAGCAGTTCTTCCGGTATGATACTCATTCCCTGCTGAATAGTGAGAAGCGGCATGATCATTCCTGCATTGCAGTCCACGTCGATTCCACACATGGTAACAATATGAAGTGTTTCCCGGAAATCCCCATTTCCAAAAAGGAGTGCGATCACTTCGCAGCATGCATTAGGATACGCATGAATCCAGTTGTATTTCTTATATCGTTCCTGACAGACAGCCAGTGCCTCCTCCCAGGAAGAATACTTATAACAGCAGTCCCAGGCAAAGGAAACCACTGAATAATACTCGCTGTCCTTTGGGATCAAGTCAATAGCTTTTCGAACCACTTCCCTGATATCGCTCTCCACAAAAGCCATAGAAGTCATTACTGCATTAAACACTTCCCCAAGGATTCCATTGTTCGCATGGGAAACCTGTCCATCCTTCCATGCCAATTCTGCTGCCAGACCAGGATCTCCCGGTGAAACCATTCCACAGATACCGGCACGCATCTGTGCACCTATCCACTCATTAAAGGGATTGCGAAAAGTTCCGCTCTCAGGTGGGAAAATCCCATTTTTGATATTCCGGATCGCCAGTTCTTCTGCCGACCATCCACAGGGAATCAGGCCAACCCAGGACAGAGCAATATCCTGTGAAGTCACTTCATATCCCTTTGCCATAAAAGCATCCAGAAAAGCAAGTTCAAACGTAATGTCGTCGTTATATGTATTAGGTTCCCTTAAGTATCCCTTCACATCACCAAATGCTTCTTTCAGATTCCTGGAAGTATATCCTTCCACCATAGTTCCCATAGCGCCTCCCACAAGCTGAGACAACCATGCACCCCTGATCTGCTCTTTAAAAGCATCACTGCTGATATCTATCGGAATCTTCTTCGGAAATTTCACAAAATCTGCATACTGATTAAATGATTCATAAACCGTATAATTCCAGTACAATGAATTGGGATCCTTCTTTGCCTGTGCAAGTTCTCTGCGAAGGAGAGCAGAAACTTCATGAAGTTTCACAAAATCTTTTTCTTCGTGAGCTTTCAGGCCTTCCTGCAAAAGGCGGTATCCTTCTTCACTGACCTTCAGGCCTTTGTTTTCGGTAGCCTGAACCGCAGCCACCATAATCTTCTCAGGTGCCCCGGAGCCTGGAACGTTGCTGCCCCAGTCCAGAGAAAGGTTATCATCATAAAAACCGGATACATCTACGTTATCTGTCCATGTCTGCTCCCCCTTCTGACGAATCACAGGCCTGGCATTTGTAAAAATATCCTGTGCCATTTCCCAAGCTTTCATTCAACAGCCTCCAGAGTATTTTTATACAATTCATTTCCAAATCTAACAGAATCATTTTACTACATAATTAAAAAAAATACCATACTTTTTTCAAATTCTGTGAATTTTACAAAGCACACCATGTCTTTCCTTTTTCTCTTGCAATTTCTTATTACATATGGCATAATCCTCCCTAGTATAAGGAGGTTATTTCTATGTACGCTTTTTTCACGCTGATTGCCGGTGCATTCCAGTCTGCCATGGCAAGCTTAAATGGTATGCTGACTAACCACCTTGGTATGTTTGGAATGAGTCTTATGGTACATGCCATCGGCGGTATTGTTCTCATATTATTTATGAAGCTTTTTGTCCATGAAAAGCTGAAGATTACCGGTCTTCCCTGGTATCTTTACTCCGCAGGATTTTTTGGAATCTTCCTTGTAGCAAGTTCAAGCTACTGCATCAAGATCCTGGGCGTTTCCTATATGACATGCATTTCCGTTACAGGCCAGCTGGTAATTTCTGCAGTGATCGACCACTTTGGATGGTTTGGTGTTCCCAGGATTTCTTTTAACCGGAAACGAATCCCTTGTTTTCTCCTGATTCTGGCAGGATTGATCATTATCAATCTTTCCTGAACTAAACCATTATAATTGTCTCAAGAAAGGAGTTATTTATGGCATTTGTTCTCACTCTCGCTTTTGTAAATGGCTGTGCAGCCGTTATCTCCAAAATGATCAACTTTCGCTGCACCAAGATTCTGGGCACATATAACGGCTCTCTTGTAAACTATGTAGTCGCATCCGTGATTTCCTTTGTGCTTCTGTTGATATCTTCCAGACTCCATATTGATTTTTA
This sequence comes from Clostridia bacterium, assembly GCA_028722515.1. Taxonomy (GTDB): domain Bacteria; phylum Bacillota; class Clostridia; order Lachnospirales; family Lachnospiraceae; genus Blautia_A. The sequence goes on from JAQYGS010000005.1 coordinate 2,812, forward strand.
TTCTTTTTCCCAGGCTCCCTGGTGGATGTATTTAGGCGGTGTTTTTGGAATCATAGCCTTTTTGATCTCTATGATCACCTTATCTCACTTAAAGGTTATGGAATCCACCATCTTGCTTCTGGTTGGACAGCTTACCGCAGGTATTCTCTTTGACGCCTTGGTATTCCACAACATCAGCCTCCAGAAAGTCTTTGGAATTCTTCTGGTTGCCGCAGGTATCATCTGGGACAACAAGATCTCCGCTTCGCAGAAGCAGTGAACACTCATATCAACAACATGATTCCGGTTCCTGATAATTGTCTTACACAGTTAAAATATAATCAGGTAGAAAGTTTCCGTTCTTTCAGCAACGAAAAAGAAAAAAACCTGATTGACAATGTTCATGATACTCTGCAAAACAAACCCCTGAAATTATACCTGAAATGCATTGCTAAACCGGATTCTTCCCTTGCTTCAAGATGCTGTAACTTCAAAATTCTGGAAGAAAATTGCAGTTCTTATTCCAATACATAAAGGCAACCATGATCATTCAAACCTCCCCATCTTCCGGAGAATTTTCCTTGCACATTGGGGTCAGGTAACCGAATATTTTTATGAATATTCTAAAATTATAAAGAAAAATTTATTACTTCAGATTTATGGTACCTGTCTCCACTGGTTATGTCTCCACTGGTTAAGACTTCAATTTTGCGGGAACAAACTTCAAGCGCTTTACGGTCTCTTTCGTGACAACCTTGTACTTCTTTCCACAGTCCGGGCAGTAACGGTCTTCCTCGGTCAGTTTGTATTCATTCGTTTCCGTGACTTCGAAGTTTGAAATATCCTGCTCCTTTTTTCGGTCCGTTTTTTACGCTTGTACGGGGAATGATGGATGTCATAATGTCCTCCCGTCCGGCAAGGATATATTATAAAATATTCCGGATTTCTCTATTTCGCCACCACTGGCTTCAAAGAACAGATAAGCTGCCGCTCCAATGATTTTTCACTGAAGCGGCAGCCTGATGATCATCCTGTGTTAATAGATGAATCTGATTTCACATTTGGTTATGAAGCATATCTGATTTTTCTCTGTACCGTATGAGCAATATCATAACTGCTGGTTCCATATACACCAGGGAACCAGCCTGCCCATTGACCTTCCGGATCGTAGTATCTGCCATCTATCATTACCCATCCATGGCGGGTCAGTCCATCGGCAGCACCATCTCTTGTTCCGGATACACGGCCCATAATGACATAGGGATTATATCCCACTTCCCTTGCAAGTGCAGCAAAAGCACAGGCGAAACCATAGCAGTCCCCTCTTCCATAATTAAGCAGATACCATGCATTTACTCTGTGCCAGTCCTTATTGACAGGAAAATCATAAATAAAATACTGGAATTTTCCTCTGTTGGTGATGTAATTCCAGCATGCACGAAGCTTCTGGGATTTTGTCATGTTATTCTTCGTGATGGAAGAAACAATACTCATTACTTTTATTTTCAGCTTTGAAGCAGTGTCTGTTCTGGCATAGCCGTTTTTTGTCAGAGTAATACCTTCATAAGTCTTGTTTTTACAGATACGGCCTTTTGAATCTGCACGATAAAGGCGCTTGCCCACCGTAAACCATCCGATTTTGCACCGTCCCTTTGTGTCTACATAATATGTATACTTTCCAACATTCTGAAAAGATACCTTTGACGGACGTACCAGTGTCCCGTCTCCCCGGAAAATATAACGATAGTTTCCAATCTGTGTGCTGTAGGTTGCCGCATACCCATTTTCATTAAAGTAATAGCGGTTTCCTTTTACTGTAAGCCAGGTATTTTTTACCTTTTTGCCCTTTTTGTAATAGCAGAAATGGGAATCCTCTTTTACAAGTCCGGATTTCTGTTCTGTCTGCGCTGCGCTTATGGTGTCCCCGTGGATCGGAATGCACATCAGGACCATAATAAGTAAAGCAGCTGCAGAAAGCATGGATTTTATTTTTTTCATACTGTTCCTTTCCCTTCATTTCTGAAGTCAGTCTCATCGTTTCAGTCTGCAGACCATATCCCAGAGTGCTTCCGCAGAATTGAAATTCTCCGGAATAATATCAGCCGGAGTAATCGTAATGTCAAATGCATCCTGCAGCTCACTGACAATGGAAAGGATTGCAAAGGAATCCAGAATCCCGTCATCAATCAGGGTATTACAGGTTTCGTAATCTGCGTCCGGCTGGATCTCCTCAAGAATCTCCATTAATTTGTCCATATTCTCCCCTCCTGTCTTTCAGAATTCAATAAATCTGTCTGTATCCCATCCCGCACAAGCTGAAGTCCTGTCTCTTTTCTCCAGAAATAAATTTCTGGCAGGGGAGGGCCTAAGAATAAATAATTCCCCTCTGTCACGGAATAGGCATCGACCCGTTCGAATATCAGAGTATCACTTATCTGAGTTTTTTTCAATGGGTAACGCTTCACAATCACATCACTCACCGTACATAAGGCTCCGCACAGATTCCACAGCTCCTTTTCTCCGTCTGTACAGGGGCTTCCCTGTGCAGAAACCTGGAGGCAGTACGGCTTCATAGCCATGGTCTGCCTGTAATAATTCAGATGATGGCTGCCTCCGTCTGCAATAAGATACGGCTGCCCCTGATTTACTTTTTTATCTACGATGAAAGTCAGATAAAAGTCAAAGGTCTTTTCCAGTTTCCCGAGAAACTCATCCACATGGGAAAGCATGAGGCCGGTAAGGAAGGAAGATACTGTGTTACTGCCTGTTTCATCATGGAAAAAGCCTGTCCCACCGTATCTACCCGGTCAAAGAACCAGCTGATAATCACCAGAAAAAAGTCCTGATTTTCCCAGTTTTCCCATCCATCTGGAAAGGGAAATGGGATAAAAAACGGAATCCTTCATCCAGATTCCCAAGATAATGTGACATCTGTTCCCTCTGCAAAACAGTTTGCCGGAAGTGCTGCTGCAAGTGTTACAATCAGTAAAGCTGTTACAATTTTTCTTTTCCATGACTTTCCAATCAATTTACACGTTTTCTGTTTTTATACTGGTATGTCCCCTTTGTGCCATACTGAAAACCGTAGCCGCTGTGATGGCTTACATTGCTGCCACGGAACGTATAAGCGAAGTTTGGATCGTATACTCTTGTTTTTCCCTTACTGTCAATCTCCACCCATCCGTGAGCGCCAGTCTTTCCGTTTTTCTGAGACACACCGCCTTTCACATAATGTGCATCGTATCCCAGAACCTTTGCCATCTGGTAAAATGTACATGCCATGACATAGCAGTCTCCACGACCGTTTTTAAAGCCATAGATTGCGTAATAATCAGCTTCCTTCTGTCCTTTTTTCGGTGAACCACAGTTTGGCCAGTAACGTATCTGTGTGGATGCGTACTGAAATGCCTTCTTCAAACTTCTTCCAGTCTTTTCCAGACGGATTCCTGCCAGCCCCTCTGCTTCAGATACCCCGGCTGCCACACCCTTTTTATCGATCTTATAATATTTTTTTCCTATTTTGTATCCAAGCTTATCCTTGACTAGCCTGCCATCTTTATAATAGTATTTTTTTCCGGATTTTACAACCCAGCCTGTTTTCTTTGCAGATTTCTTTGTGACTGCAGAGGCATTTGCTGAAGCTGCAAAAGCAGGTGTTTCAAATGTAAACATCAGAATTGCCATCAGCACAAGCGCCGCCAGTTTTTTTCCTTTTTTCAAGATTCTTCTCCTTTCACTGAAATCCTTTTCTTCTATCGAGGAATTGCACCATAAACCATTTCCTTTGAACCATCCGGGTATCTTCCTAATGAAACAGTAAACGTATTGTAGGTCAGAATCACATCTGTCAGGGCAATATCAGTTCCCGGAACAGTCATACAGCTATCTGATGTCTTCTCCTTCAGCGGCTTTCCAAGCAGCTTCCGAAGAGCGGCACCGTCTGCTCCGTACTGTGCTGCTTTTCTGAGAGCACTGGATTTTTTTGAATCATAAACACCTTTCTTTGTAAATGCATAGAATTTCAGGTTGTCTCCGTTTACATAGATTCCTTTTACCAGGCGGCCTTTTGTGTCAAACCCATAATAGACTCCTTTGATTTTCTTTACAATCACATTGTATTTTCCAAAGCTCGCTCCTGCTGCATATGCCGCACCGTCTTTTCCAAAATAATAACGGAAGGAAACGGTTTTTCCATTTTCTCTGGTCTTAATGGTTTTCCAGGTATTCTTAACCTTTTTTCCCTTTTCATAGTAATAATACTTTCCTTTTTCTTTTTTCAGGCCACTTTTCGCCGTTGCAGCCTGAACAGTTTCCCCAGAGGCAACTGTAATGATCGGTATCTGCACCATTAAAAGGCAGAAAACCAGCATGAGAATTTTACTGCACTTCTTCATTTTCATGACTCCTTTCGCTCTTCGGTAGTGTCAAATACTACCTGTTTTTTGTTCCATAATCTAATAAAAGCCCTGTTTTTATGGGAGAATACAAACAAAAAGAGCATTGCCCCCTTCTGATATAATGTTCTCGACCAAAATTCCAAAACACCAAAGGAGACAATGCTCATGGACATTACACAATACTTACTTTCTGTTATTCAATATCTTTATCAGCAAAACTACTGGCTGATTACTTTCATCTGCAAATATATTCCTCTGAAGCAGTGGGCCTTTGATGATTCCCTCCTTTATTCCGATATCGGCATAACGGTCGTTTTTGCTTGTGTTTTTATGCTCTTTATCTTCTTTCTTGCGTACCAATCTCTCGATTTTCTCCAAAATCCGTCCAACTGCAACTCCGGTTCCAAAAACTGCAAGAATAAATCCTGCTAATGTTATGTAATCCATCATCATAATCACACCACCCTCCTTTCTCTTAGGAGGGCTTTTATTACATCCCTCCTTATTCAGAAGGGCCAGCCGCCTACCATCTCATGAGCTTTCACTCAAAGGCAACATCTTATCTCTTTCGATACTTCTTTATCTTATCATATTACCTCTCATCGGGCAAGAACAAACATTCGAAAACAGGTTCTTATAGTTCAAAGTTAATAGTTCAATAACTTTACAGACATTTAAAGAAACTTTCATTTACTGATAATTTTCTTTATCGGCAGTTTCGCGTGTCAGGCACCAAGTGCCACCAAGTGCCATCCAGTAAGAGTACTATCTCATTAACTATCGTTTAAAACAGGCTGGTCAGTTACTTTCAAAAACCGAGAAAAAAGTCAGTCTCATTTCTTCTGAGACAGGATTTCATAACGTTGACTATTTTTTCAGATTATTCAAAAAACGCCACAAATTAACCCTAACGGAATACCGGAAACAGAAGCATTTTCTGTAAACCCGTTTATCATATTTCCTGACAGAAAAGGCGTCTCCAACGGTTTTAGGGAGACGCCATTTTGATATGATTCATCTTTCTCGTCATATTATTGCAAATCAAATTTCTGCCATTTCTGCTATGAAATTGATGGGATCATCGATTTTCAAACGTATTAATTCCTAATTCCGATCTAGCAAGTTCAATAAAAAATGTATCAGCTTTCTGTTATTTATGAATTAGAATAATAATTGTAATCCCATAACAATTATCCAGATATATGCACAAGTCTTAGGAATCATTAGCATTCCGATTTTCGGCATTCTTTTACTCAGCAGAGTTACCGGCAGATAACATCCAAAAGAGATTATGATAGCTGCTACCATTCTAGTCATGTAATATCCGTATGTATTACCGGAAATAGCATACAAAATAATCACTCCAATTCCTGTAACAGCAAATACTGCATTCCTGATAATGGACAATTTCAGATTACCCTCATCACTACACCAGTTATTCTGCGGAAGGAAGCATATTACAATTCTAATAACTGCAGAAACCCATATAATGATTTCTAACATAATAGGTGCTTCCATCTCATAGAAAGTATATTTCCAAATATAAAGTAGAATTATGTAGAATACTGTCATTGTAATAGAGGAAATCTGAAGTCCAATTCCAAGTTGCTTCTTGATTTTATCATTACTTCCTTTTATTGCTCTAATTACACGGGGAATCAGATGAAATGCATCTCCTCCACAAAGAGTTAATGTTAATACTCCGTAAAGAATAAATAACACATTGCCTTTTGAAAAAGCAAAAAACAAAATTCCTGCAATCAGATCAAACGTCAAATAACAAACATCGAATATTGCCTCCATCAAGTCTGGTACACGTGGTTTATAAATATCTTTTGCATTTCCATCTGCTTTTTTTAAGGAAAACAAAAGTAAAACGATTCCAACTCCAGTCAGAATATGTCCGATTCCCGCAATCCCTGAAATGGCTGCATTTCCCGCATCCGACAAAGATATTTTCAGTATTTGAGTGATACCACGTACCACCATCATCACTGTAGTAATCGGTAAGCCAATATTATATACACATAAAAAGGCACGAAACAGTTTGATATTTTCCAATTTCTGATATGCCGCAAACAATGCGACTATTAAAAAAACAATCGTACCCATCACAAAAAGATGTGCATGTACTTTTCCCAGTGTAGTTACTTCAGTATATCCGTTCCATTTGGTAATTTCCCGGTAGAGAACTCCGCAGATCATTGCTGCAAATGCATAAATCAGGGAAAGATTCAAATATTTTTTCATTTTCAATTACTTCCTTTCATTGCTCTGATGAATCATTATGGCTCCAAGAGTAATCACGGACACCAAATACACACAGTCAAATAATGTTTCAAAAATTACCTACATTTTTCTTTCCTCCTTAAGTGAACACTGTTCATAATATATCAAAAGAAAAACCGCCAGATGACGGATTCCCTTATGTTAATATATTGTTCTCTGTATGATTTCAATAAGCATATCGCAGCTTTTTTCCCCTTGTACGAGTAACATCAGTATGTTATTCAGTACAAAATCAATAAAATCCGATCGTTCAAAAGATGTTGAAAACGCATCCACAGAGACAGTGCTGTCTGCCTTCAAAACTTCAAGCATACTTTCTTTCATATGCCTGAAGTAATTTCCCATGGTACTTTTCGCTTTTTCGGAATTAGCAATAGTAATAGAATGTGCCGTGAAAAAACCTGGGTAATGTTTTGCTCCCGCTTGAACACATCCAAAAAAATATTCCACATATTTTGGGAAAGACTGTTCTGCCGAACACCTGCTATCCATATGAAAAATGTCCTTCCATATATCTTCCACTACTGCAAGCAGCAACTCATCCTTATTATCAAAATAGTTATATAATGTTCCAAGAGCAATTTGCGATTTATCAGCAACAGAACGCATATTCACTTCAGTCAATCCTTTGGAAGCAACGATATCACGGCATACTTTTAAGATAGCCTCTTTTGATGTAATGCCTGTATTCAACTCACCACCCACTTTCATGAACATTGTTCATTATAGCGTACACTCTACATAATGTCAAGTCATTAACCAAACCGATTTTTTACATCAACAGTCTTGAATTCCTTTTATCCTTTCTTCCCGGATTGATGCTCTCACATTTTTTTACATTATTTTTTATTCAAAGCCCAATTCCTTACGAAGTTCATTTTTTACATTTTCACTTGTAAAAGCAGCATCAATTGAGTTTGCGAGCATCAATTTTTCTTGTTCAGGTGTAAGACCAAAATTTTTTTCCATATAACGATATTCATTGGCCAATGTTGTTCCTTCTATAGCCATATCATCTGTATTAAGGGTAACTTTGATTCCATTATTCAGATAATCTATCAACGGATAATCAGCCATATCTTTCACAGCATGTGTCTGACGGTTACTGGTAGGACACATTTCTAAATATATACCTTTATTCTTTACCAATTCTTCTACGCTCTTATCTTCATTGATTCGAACCCCATGACCTATCCTCACAGCTCCATATTCAATGGCATATTTTACACTCTCCGCTCCATCAGCTTCACCTGCGTGAATAGTAAATGGTATACCATACTCTTTAGCTTTGGCAAATAGCTCGGAATAATCTGAGGTTGGGTAAATTGCTTCTGCACCTGCAATGTCTATGCCAGTTACACCACCATCTTCTACAAGATATTTTTTTGCTAATTCCACCGTTTCATAGTTTGCTGCCTCATTTCCATCACCCCTCATACAGCAAAGAATAAGATTTGCCTTTAAATCTGTACGCTTCAAGCCCTCCAAAGCTGCCAGCACAGCATCTTCCTGTGACATTCCTTTTTCTGTGTGGAGCTGAGGAGCAAAACGGATTTCAGCATATATAACCCCCTGACTCTGTATATTTTCTGCCACCAAATATACAGCTTCACTAAGGCCTTCCTTCGTCATCATCAATGAATCTGGAAGTGCAAAGCATTTAAGAAAATCATTTAAGTTTGTACAATCCTCTGGAACTGTCAAAAGTTTTTCTAATTCCTTATCATCGTCCGTAGGTAATTCTATTTTTTGAACTTCAGCCAACTTTTTAGCTATATCAGGTGTAATTGCCCCATCAAGATGAAGATGCAAATCAATATATTTATCTGCATATGCAACAACATTCTCCTCAGATTGCATTGTTTTCTTACTGTAGCCGGATAAAAAAACAGATCCTGCTATTATTATACATAAGACAGGTAATATTCTCTTTTTCATAATACTAAAATCTCCTTTTTTTTAATATTATTTATTTACACAAATTCCGATTGAACCAAAGCGCTGCACGATAGCCTGCCAAGGCTGTGGCGCAGTTTTTCTGTTACTAAATAAAAAAGCAGTGGAAATCAAGTCCTACAAGTAGTATTGTTCAGTCACCACATCCAACAATCAAACAGGATCGACATTACCACTGTCTATGAAAAGATTAACACCTAACTATTCTTTTAGCAAGCGGTTTCATTATTTCCGGTTTACGGGTCTAGTAGACGCGCCCATTACTGAGCACGCCCCTCACAGAAATCCGGACGTGCGGCTTTCCCGCATCCGGCTCTTCATGCAGCTAATCATCTGACAAATCTCTGAGTATCTGTCAGTTTTCTCCTTGAAATCACTTTTCTTATCATATCAATCTCTGAGTATTGGATAAGTTTCTCTCAAA
>JAQYGS010000006.1 GCA_028722515.1 Clostridia bacterium
GCACAGTTTAAAACAAATATTTCAAATGTAGTAAATAATTCCAATTTCAGTTTCTGGAGTGCATTTGGTACATCAGCTGTTATTACGATTGTTTCTCTTGTACTTCTGGCTTTGTTCGGAGGAATGGCTGCATGGGTCATCTGCCGTAATAAGTCAAAATGGTCTACATTTATTTACATGGTATTTATTGCTTCCATGACCATTCCTTTCCAGGTGGTTATGCTTCCTCTTGTTTCTACTTTCCGTGATGTTGGTAAATTCATTGGAATTCCAATGCTTCAGTCCATACCTGGTATTGTATTTGCGTACTGTGGATTTGGCGGTGCAATGACAGTGTTTATCCTTACCGGATTTATAAAGGGAATTCCTTATGAGCTGGAAGAAGCAGCAGCAATAGATGGATGTTCACCTGAGGGAACTTTCTTCAGGATCATTCTTCCTCTTCTGAAACCGGTTATTGTTACAGTAACAATTCTGAACGGCATGTGGATCTGGAATGACTATCTTCTTCCATCTTTGATGCTTGGACAGAATGGTAAAGTGAAGACCCTGCCTGTTGCCGTGCAGGCATTTGTGGGTTCCTATGTAAAACAGTGGGATTTGATCCTTACTGCAGCTCTTCTTGCAATGATTCCTATGATCATCGTGTTCCTGTTTGCACAGAAGCAGATTATGAAGGGAATGGTAGAAGGCGCAATTAAATAAGAAATTGTAAAAAAGCTGCTGCCTGACGATAAGGAGTCGTTGCCGGCAGCTTTTTTATTTCGGGGAGGAAATTTGTACATGCAGAATCAGCAGCCATCAATCCTGAAAGAAGCCAGCTTCCATGGCACCAGAAATTTTCCCTGTGCGTTTTACACAACCGGGTCCAAAGTCAGAGGGATGCTTGTAAAACATCACTGGCATGAGGAGGTGGAGATTCTATATTTTAACGGAGGAGAATTTTGTCTTGAGGTCAACATGGAACGAATTCAGATCTGTGGAGAATGTATCTGTTTTATCAATCCTGGGGATTTACACAGCATTTTTGCTGAAAAAAATGGGAACTGTATGGAAAATGCAGTGGTTTTTCATACAGATTTATTAAGCTCGGCATATTCCCTCGACCCAATATTGACCAGTATCATTCAGCCGGTAAAAAACAAAAGTATGCTGCTGCCAAGGTGCGTGTGGCCGGATCATCCGGCTTTTGGAAAACTTAAAGATGCATTCCTGGAAATGGCAGAAATATTTGGAAGAAATGAAATGAACACAGGTCAGGATCTGGAGACAGCAGTAACAGATAATATTACAAGCCAGCTTTATATCAAATCTTTACTCCTGAAAATAATGGCTGTTTTATCGGATTATGACATGCTTAAGGTAACCGAAAAAAACTATGACAGAAGGATTGAGACCATAAAAACTACTTTATCCTATATTCAGGAGAACTATAAAGAGAAAATCTATATTCACGACCTGGCAGGACTGATAGGAATGAATGAACAGTATTTCTGCCGTTTTTTTAAAAAAGCAATTGGCCGTTCTCCTATGGAGTATGTAAATGAATACAGAATAAAAAAAGCGATTTACTATTTGAAGGAGACGGATATGACTGTAACGGAAATCTGTCTGGAATGCGGATTTAATAATCTGGGAAATTTCTTAAGGGAATTTCGGAAATATACGGACACCACACCTCTTCAATATCGGCTTCATAATGGAATGAAGGAGAAGAAAAAGTCAAAATAATATATTTTTTTATCAAAAAACAATAAGACATTCTGGAAGCACACCTATATAATGTAGAAAGTGAAATCAGAAAAAGTTAAATTGAGTACAATGTGAAAACAGGAGGCTTTCGTTATGGTTAAGAAATGGTGGAATGATAAAGTGGCATATCAGATTTATCCGAAGAGTTTTTATGATTCAAACGGCGATGGAATCGGAGACCTGAGGGGAATCATAAAGAAGCTGGACTATCTGAAAGATCTGGGCGTGGATATTATATGGCTGTCTCCTTGTTACCGTTCTCCCCTGGCAGATCAGGGATATGATATATCTGATTATTATGATATTGATCCTCGTTTTGGAACAATGGATGATATGGATGAATTGATTGCCGAAGCAAAGAAAAGAGATATGTATATTTTAATGGATCTGGTTGTGAATCATTGTTCGGATGAACATGAATGGTTTAAAAAAGCATGCGAAGATCCTGATGGAAAATATGGAAAATTCTTTTATCTAAGAGATAAAAAAGAAGGTGAATTGCCTACAAACTGGCGTTCCTATTTTGGTGGACCGGCCTGGGAGGATCTTCCGGGAACAAATAAACAATATCTCCATGTATTTCATAAAAAACAGCCTGATCTGAATTGGGAAAATCCAGAACTCAGGGAAGAAGTATATAAAAATATTAACTGGTGGCTGGATAAAGGGCTTGGAGGTTTTAGAATTGATGCAATCATTAATATTAAAAAGGCGCTTCCAATGCACGATTATGAACCTGACCGTGAAGACGGCCTGTGCAGCATCAGAAAGATGCTAAAAGAGGCACAGGGAATCGGAGAATTTCTGGGTGAAATGAGAGATCGGACGTTTAAAAAATATGATGCATTTACAGTTGGGGAAGTATTTGATGAAAAAGATGAAGAGATTCCTGACTTTATTGGCGATAATGGATATTTTTCCAGCATGTTTGATTTTGAGGAGACGATTTTCGGGTCTTCAGAAAAAGGCTGGTATGATAATAAAGATATTACGCCGGATGACTACAGGAGATGCTGTTTTACCACTCAGAGAAAGATAGGGGATACAGGTTTCGTATCAAATATAATTGAAAACCATGATGAACCCAGAGGTGTCAGCCGATATATTCCGGAAGAGGATTTGTGTGACGCATCCAAAAAGATGCTTGGTGGTCTTAACTTCCTGCTGAGAGGTCTTCCCTTCATATATCAGGGGCAGGAACTTGGAATGGAGAATATGAAATTTGAATCCATAGACCAGGTGGATGATATTTCTTCTATTGATGAGTATCAGGTGGCACTGGATGCCGGATGTACAAAGGAAGAAGCTTTAAAGGCAGTTTCAAAATACAGCCGGGATAATGCCAGAACACCGATGCAGTGGTCTGATAAAGAAAATGCAGGTTTTACCACAGGTACTCCATGGCTTAGAGTCAACCCGAATTATAAAGAAATTAATGTAGAGAAAGAGATCAGTGATCAGGATTCTGTCCTGAATTTTTATAAAAAGCTTATTGCTCTTCGTAAAGATCCGGAGTATAAAGAAACAATTGTTTACGGATCTCTTGAACCTGTATGGGAAGATGTACATAATCTGATGGCATATTACAGAAAGGGAGACAAGACGCTTCTGGTTGTGGGAAATTATCAGAAAGAACCAAGAACGATAGAACTAAGTCTTTCCTGCCATAAAATTCTGCTCAATAATTACCAGGACGTTATAATAAAAGGAAACAAAATAGAACTTCAGGGATATCAGTTCCTTGTTATGGATATGGATAAATAAAGAAAAAATAAAGCCGTGGCTGATAAACAGTCATGGCTTTTTATTTAATCCGGAGATGATTCTCCTATTTTTTTTACGCTGTCACGGATAATCAGGCTAACAGGAAGAGAGATATTGGTAGTTTCAGGAGCCCACCCGTTAATCATTTTTAACAGATATTCCACAGCCATTTCTCCTCTCTGAGGTATATCCTGATGAATGGTGGTAAGTGCAGGATAGGCAATCTGGGAATAAAGATTATCATCAAATCCGGTGATGGAAATATCATCCGGAAATCTGATTCCTCTTTCACGCAGATACTTCATAAGAGTGACTGCATAATAATCTGAGCAGCACATAAAAGCAGTGAAATTGTGCACCACATTAAATATTTCA
>JAQYGS010000007.1 GCA_028722515.1 Clostridia bacterium
AATTCAGTATTGGGGATTTGGTATTCCAATGGCAGCATTTATTTACGGAAACTTTATGTCCACCATTCCCAAGGAACTGGACGAGAGTGCTTTCATTGACGGAGCAGGGACGTTCAGGACATTTCGTTCTGTAATCTTTCCACTTCTGAAATCCGTAACATTTACGGTAATTGTATTGGACGTTATGTGGATCTGGAACGATTTCCTTCTTCCATTGCTTATGGTTAACAGTTCCAATGAAACGAAGACTCTGGTGCTTGCCGCTTATACATTCGTGGGTCAGTTTAACACCCAGTGGCATTATGCGATGGCGGCTATGGTGCTGGCAGTTCTTCCATCTGTCATTATCTTCATCTTCCTGCAGAAGTATATTGTAGAGGGTGTTGTTGCGGGAGCTGTGAAAGGCTGATACAGATATTGGGCCGGTGCAATGCCGGAAAAATATAAAACTATATAATACAAGGAGGATTTAAAAATGAAGAAAAAACTTGTTAGTGTTATGCTTTGTGCAGTTATGGTAGGCTCTATGTTATCTACTGTTACTGTACACGCAGAGGGGGACAAGGGAGAAATATCCATGTTTATCGCCTCACCTGAGTATGCAGATGCAATCAATACTCTGATCGATGAGTACAAAAATGTAGAACCGGATGTAACAATTAACTATGAAACAACACAGAATGATTATCCAACTCTTCTGAAGGCTAAATTAAATTCAGGAGAATGCCCGGATATCTTCTCATCTACTTCAGGAAAAGAAATTGAAACTTATAAAGAATATTCTCTTGATTTAACAGGACAGCCTCTGGTAGATGCTATGGATCCTAACGTAGCAAACGCTATGAAGGATGCAGATGGAAACGGATGCTATGGTCTTGCAATCAAAGGAAATTACTTTGGTCTGATCTACAATCAGGATCTTCTTGATCAGGCAGGCGTTGAAAAAGTTCCTGAAACAATGACAGAGTTAAAAGACTGTGTTGAAAAATTAAAAGCAGCAGATATTACACCATTTACCAGCGGATATGCTGAATGGTGGGTATACAAACACATTTTCCAGCACTTTGTAGATGCTTCTACAGATAATCCTCAGAAACTTGTAAGTGATCTGGAAACAGGCGCTGATTCACTTTCCAATTATCCACTGATCGCAGATAATTTCTTTGAATTTATCGATCTTGTAAAGGAAAATGGAGATCAAAAACCTCTGGAAGCTGACTTAAGTGCAGAAGAAGCTGCATTTGCTTCTGGAAAAGCGGCTATTATTGTTGGCCAGGGCGCATGGGTTGAGGCAGACCTTCTCAAGATCAATCCTGATCTTAAGATTACATTCTCCGGATATCCGGTTGATGAAGATGCTTCACATTGCCAGGTTATTACAGGTTCTGACCAGGCAATCCGTGTAAACAAAGATTCCGAGAACAAAGATATCGTTCTTAACTTCCTTAACTGGTGGTATACATCTGATTATGGAAAATCATGGTTTACAGATGTAGCAGGAGTTGTTCCTCCAATCCAGGGCGACTTCGAGACAGATTATGAGATCGTAAAACAGGGTGCTAAATCTGTTGAAGAAAAAGGTGCTGCACCTCTTGAAATCATCTACTCTACAGACAGCTTCCATCAGGCATTTGGTGAAGCAATGCAGGCTTATGTAGAAGGCAGCGTTTCCAAAGAAGACACAATTAAGACAATTGAACAGAAATATCAGGAAATTGACGGGGCTTCAAACTAATATTGACCGATAATATACGGGAAATAGACTGAAAGAGGGAAGAAGTCATACTTCTTCCCTCTATATTTATGCCTTAAACACCAACATCATTAATTATTAAACAGGAGATTTGAGATGAAATTTACAGAAGGATATTGGGAAAAAAATGAAAGAGCCAATGCATCTTATGCAGTGCAGGCATTTACGGCAGAGGCAATTCCAGGGGGTATGAAAATTGTCTCACCGTTTCATATGATCGAAAATCGTGGTGCTGCGCTTGATGTAGGAACCATCACGACAGAATTCACATCGGACAGAAAAGATATTATCAGTGTAAGAAGTTACCATTACCAGGGTTATGTAAAAAATGAACCCAGATTTGAACTGAACAAGGATCCACAGGATGTTCAGGTAGAGATAAGCGATGAGGAAGCTTTGATGACTTCCGGCAGAATGGCTGTAAGAGTTAATCTGAAAGATTTCCTTATATCTTTTGAAGCAGAGGGAAAGGTTCTGACACAGATCGGCTTCCGCAATCTGGGATATATGCAGTATGACAGGAAAGTTTCCACCAAATTTCCAGAGCCAAATTATATGGCAGCAGAGTACCAGCCATATATGACTACAGAACTGTCCCTTGCACCGGGAGAATGTGTATACGGCCTTGGAGAAAGATTTACTTCTTTTGTAAAAAATGGACAGGTTGTGGATATCTGGAATGAGGATGGCGGAACAGCTTCTCAGATAGCTTATAAGAATATTCCTTTTTATGTAACCAGCAGGCATTATGGTGTTTTTGTTGACCACAGTGACAATGTTTCCTTTGAAATTGCCAGTGAGAAAGTAGAAAATGTAAGCTTTTCCGTAAAGGGCGAGGAAATCAGATATCACGTGATCTATGGTGATGACATTAAAGGAGTTCTGGAAACATACACAGATCTTACAGGAAAACCGGCTCTTCCTCCTGCATGGTCATTCGGTCTGTGGCTTTCCACTTCTTTTACCACAAATTATGATGAAGAGACCACCAGTTCCTTTATTCAGGGAATGGCTGACAGGGATATTCCTCTGGATGTTTTTCATTTTGACTGCTTCTGGATGAAAGAATTCCACTGGTGTGATTTTGAATGGGATTCCAGAATTTTCCCGGATGTAAAGGGTATGCTGAAACGTTATAAAGACAGAGGATTAAAGATCTGCGTATGGATCAATCCCTATGTTGCCCAGGGCACTGCGTTTTTCAAAGAAGGTATGGAAAAGGGCTATCTTGTGAAACGCGCAGACGGCAGAGGAATCAAACAGATCGATAACTGGCAGCCTGGAATGGGACTTGTGGATTTTACCAATCCTGCAGCCTGTGAATGGTACAGAAGCAAATTAAGAGAGCTTCTGGAAATGGGAGTTGACTGCTTCAAGACAGACTTTGGCGAAAGAATTCCTGTAGATGTAGAATACTATGATGGATCAGATCCTGCATCCATGCATAATTATTATACCTATCTTTACAATAAAACAGTATTTACTTTACTTGAGGAAATAAAAGGAAAAGGCGAGGCAGTTCTGTTTGCCAGAAGTGCAACTGCAGGCGGACAGCAGTTCCCTATACATTGGGGCGGTGACTGTTCTGCAACTTATATTTCCATGGCTGAGAGCCTGAGAGGCGGACTGTCCTTTACAATGTCAGGATTTTCATTCTGGAGCCATGATATCGGTGGATTTGAGCTGACTGCTTCTCCGGATGTTTATAAGAGATGGATGCAGTTCGGACTTCTTTCCACACACAGCCGTCTTCACGGTTCCAAGAGCTATCGTGTGCCATGGCTGTTTGATGAGGAATCGGTAGAGGTATGCCGTAAATTTACAAAACTGAAAGCAAGACTTATGCCATACTTATATTCCATGGCTGTGATTTCCCATACTAAGGGTATTCCATCTATGAGAGCCATGATCATGGAATTTGGCGATGATCCGGCTGTCAAATATCTGGATATGCAGTATATGCTGGGAAGCAGCATTCTTGTGGCACCAATCTTTAACAAAGAGGGACATGTACAGTATTATCTTCCAAAAGGAAACTGGACTCATCTTCTTTCCGGAGAAGTAAGACAGGGTGGTTCCTGGTATGAAGAGGATTATGACTTCTTCTCATTGCCTTTATTTGTAAGGGAGAATACACTTCTTGCCATTGGTGCAGATGAAACCACGGCAGACTATGATTTTGAGAAGGATGTACAGATTCAGGTTTATGAGCTTGCAGATGGTAAAGAAGCTGTCTGCCAGGTTCCAACAAGGAAAGGTGAAACTGCAGTTACAGTAAAAGCCTTTCGGGATGGAGAAAAGATAATTCTGGAAAGTTCTGTGGAAAATCAGGGTATGACTTATCTTCTGAGAAACATTCACGAAGTAAGGGAAACAACAGGAGGAAGTATAAAGAAAGACACAGAATATGGTCTTGTCATTGCTCCTGACGGACTTAAGACAGAGATCATTTTATAATTTTTTAATTCTTTTTACAGGAAATAGGACTGGACAAATTCATTGTCCGGTCCTATAATAATACCTGTCAGAATTCTTCTGACATTGATCCCGCCGTTCGGCGGAGATTTTTCCACTTTTTTATTTATCTGCGAAGCACGAAAGAGAAAATACGGCATTTTGCTGCACCATTATGCTGTGTAAAGAAATACACAGACGAAGTGAGGTGATGCGGTACTTGTTTTGCTACCTTTTTCCTGTTTTGATTGCCGGAACAGCTATGATCATGGATTTTCGTAACGCAAAGATTGATAATGGCTGGATCCTGTTTTCTCTGGCAGTTGGATTTACTGTCGGATTTCTGGAAAAGGGCTTTGCCGGAATCCGGTTTTTTCTGACCGGAAGTGCAGTTCCTTTATTTCTTATCATCCTGTTTCTTTTCGGGATGCTTGGCGCAGGAGACATAAAATTATTCTGCGCACTGGGAGGTGTTATGGGCACCGGGGCAGTTCTGAAATGTATTCTTGCATCTTTTATTCTTGGAGCATTCATTTCAGTAATTCTTTTAATGGTCCATCGCAATTTCTGCGAAAGAATCCTTTATTTTATCCGGTATGTTGATTATGTGGTAAAAACCGGGAAAATCATTTCATACCGAAGGAAAGATATATCTTCTCCGGAAAACTTTCACTTTACAGTTCCAATTTTTATAAGTGTTGTGCTTTATGCAGGAGGTATGTTTTGAAGAAAAATATTTTCGCAGTCTGTGATCTGGAGGTAGAGTATGCCCTGAACTTTATGGATTATCTGAATCAGAAAAAGAATATCCCTTTTGAGATACAGGCATTCACCACAGTAGAAAGTCTGATTGCCTTTGGGAAAAAAACACATATAGAGTTGCTGTTAATTTCCGGAAGGGCCATGTGCCGTAAAGTCCGGGAAATGGATATTGGACAGATCATCATACTTTCGGAAGGAGTACATCCGCCGGAGCTGGACCAGTATCCCAGTGTATATAAGTACCAGTCTTCTTCTGATGTGATCCGTGAAGTAATGGAATGCTACGGAGCTGAGAAGAAAAATACTTCTTCTCAGTTTACCGTTTTGAAAAAGAACACAGAAATACTGGGAGTATATTCTCCTTTGGGACGATGCTTAAAGACATCCTTTGCACTTACACTTGGACAGCTTCTGGCAAAAGAAAAAGCGGTTCTTTATATGAATCTTGAGGAATATTCCGGATTTGAGGAATTAATGGGAAAAGGCTACGCACATAATCTCAGCGACCTTTTGTATTATGTGCGCCAGGAAAATCAGAATCTTGTTCATAAAATGAACGGAATCATTCAGACAGTCAATAATCTGGATTACATTCCCCCTGTGCAGATGCCTGCAGATATCAGGGGGACAGCCTGGCAGGACTGGGAGAAACTTTTCCAGATGATTACCCGGGACAGCGCCTATGAGGTGATCATACTTGATATTGGAAGTGGAATTGATGAAAATTTTCAACTTCTTGACCTGTGTAAGAGGATTTATATGCCTGTCCTGACGGATGCCATCTCAATGTGCAAGATTGCCCAGTTTGAGAACCTTGTACGGATCTGGGATCTTCCCCAGATACTTGAAAAAACTGTTAAACTAAGCCTTCCATTTCACATTAGTACAAAACAGCCTTCACCTGAATATGTGGAGCAGCTGCTTTGGAGTGAGCTGGGAGACTTTACCCGGGAACTGATAAGAAAGGAAAGAGAATGAACAGAGAATTATTTCGCAGGCTTCGTCAGATGCTGATGGAACAGCTGGATCTGTCAAGAGAGCTTTCAGATAAAGAAATTCTGGATTCCATAGATGAACTGATCCTGAATCAGATCAGTGATTCACATCTTGCACTCAAAGAAAAAGTACAGCTGAGGCAGGAATTATTTTATTCCGTGCGTAAGCTTGATGTGCTGCAGGAATTGATTGAGGATGAAACAGTGACCGAGATCATGGTGAACGGACCAGATGCAATTTTTGTCGAAAGGGATGGAAAACTGACCAGATGGCATAAAAGCTTCACTTCCAGGGAGAAGCTGGAGGATGTGATCCAGCAGATCGTGGGCAAATGTAACAGAGTGGTAAATGAATCTATGCCTATTGTAGATGCAAGACTGGAAAACGGAGCCAGGGTAAATGCAGTCATCTATCCTGTGGCTTTAAATGGACCTATTCTTACTATCCGCCGTTTTCCTGAGCATCCTATTACTATGGAGAAGCTGATATCACTGGGAAGCATTACCAGAGAATGTGCTGTTTTTCTTCAGAAGCTGGTGCAGGCCAGATACTCTATGATCATAGGCGGTGGAACAGGAAGCGGAAAAACAACATTTCTTGCTGCACTGGCACATTATATTCCTAAGGATGAGAGATTGATCACTATTGAAGACAATGCGGAACTCCGTATCCAGGGAATAGATAATCTGGTCCGGCTGGAAGCTAAGATGGCAAATATGGCAGGAGGAATGTCTGTTTCCATACGAGATCTTATCCGTTGTGCACTCCGCATGAGACCGGACAGGATAATAATTGGAGAAGTGAGAGGCGGTGAGGCGATGGATATGCTTCAGGCTCTTAATACAGGCCATGAGGGTTCTCTGAGTACGGCTCATGCAAACAGCAGCAAGGATATGCTTTCCCGTCTGGAAACCATGACGCTTATGGGTGTAGATCTTCCCCTTGAGGCAATCAGAAGACAGATTGCCTCCGGGGTAGATATTCTTGTTCACCTGGGAAGAATGAAGGACAAATCAAGAAAAGTTCTGGAAATAACAGAAGTATGCGGCTTTAAGGATGGAGAAATCCAGATCAGGCCGTTATATCAATGGCAGGAAGAAAAGGGCCTTGTGCAGACGGCATCTCTACTTCATGTGGAAAAACTGAAAAGGGCAGGGATTCAATTATGATTGAAAAAGAACAGTTGCATACAAAAACGGATTATGAACATTATCATTTTTCAGCATTGGAATTAGTGAAATATCTGGGACAGGCTCTGGCACTTTGTATTATAGTGGATTATCTGTTTTATAAAAACATATGGGTGCTTTTGTTTATGATTCCTGTTCCCATATTTTATTTACGATGGTGCAGAAAACGTCTGATACACCAGCGAAAGAAAGCCTTAAATTATCAATTTAAAGATGCGCTTACCTCATTAAGTGTTGCCGTGGGAGCAGGATATTCCGTGGAAAGTGCTGTGAAATCCTGCGTCAGGGATCTGGAGCGTCTTTATGCAAAAGGGACGGATATACTGGAAGAATTCAGATACATCGAAAATCAGCTGCATTTAAGTGTTCCTCTGGAGGAACTGTTTCTGGATCTGGGGGAGCGAAGCCATGTTGAGGATATTGAGAATTTTGCATCTGTTTTTTGTACAGCTAAACGAACCGGAGGTGATATGAACAAAGTGATTCAGAAGGTTGCCCGAATGCTGGGAGATAAGATTGATGTAAAACAAGAAATAGAAACCACACTTGCCGCAAAGAAATCGGAACAGACGATCATGAGCCTGATGCCTGTGGGTATTATTTTATATCTTCAGTTAACATCTCCTGATTTTTTAAGTGTTCTTTATGGAAATGCCTTTGGAACCGTGGCAATGACTGTGTGTCTGGGAATTTATATGACAGCATACTGGCTTGGGAGAAAAATAGTGGATATTGAGGTGTAGCTTAAGAAAATGTGGATACATATTGCTGTTTTTGTGATCATTCTGGCGGTTCTCACAGGCTGGAAAAAGGGATGGATACCATCGGAAGGAATTGGTGGAAAAGAAGGGATACGTCTGTTTGCAGCTGTAGCAATAGCCGGTAATCTGCTGGGTATGGTTCTTACAGTAAACAACGGAAGTGGACAGATTTATTCGGAAGGCTGCCGCCTGAAAAAGGAGGATACAGGTTCATATGAGGAAAAGTTCAAAGTATCTGTGGATGGAAAGAAAGCAGGTTCCATGTATATTCAGGTTCCGGAAAAAGAACTGGAAGAACAGGAAGAACAGGAACCGGTTCAGGAGTTGACGCAAGAAGAGCAGAGAAAGAAGGATCTGTCTGATGAGATTGCCAGATATAATGAAGAAAAAAATGACCCGGATTATTACTATCTGCCTTCCAGGTGGAAGGACAGACAGTTAGTTTGGGAAAAACCGGCAGATACATCTGGCATGCTTCTTACCGGAATTTTCCTTACAGCTTCTCTGGCTGTTCTTGTTATGAAGGGTAAAGAAGGACAGAAAAAAATTCAGAAGAGATATGAAGAGCTTCTGATGGATTATCCGGGACTTATTATGAAGTTTACCCTTCTGGTTCAGGCAGGAATGACAGTGAGGAAAGCGTTTCAGAAGATAGCACTTGATTACAGCCGTAAAAGAAAAACGGAAAAAAGGTCTGCCTATGAGGAAATCTGCACTGCATGCTATGAAATGGACAGCGGTGTTTCAGAGATAGAAGCCTACAGAAGGTTTGGAGAACGCTGTGGACAGGTAAAATATAAAACTTTTTCCACTTTGCTGATCCAGAATCTTCAGAAAGGCAGCAGGCAGATGTCAGATATGCTGGAGAGAGAATCTATGGAAGCATGGGAGGAAAGAAAGAGAAAAGCCCGTGTTTTAGGTGAAACAGCGGCTACCAGGCTTTTATTTCCAATGATCATGATGCTTATTGTAGTGATGGCGATCGTTATGATTCCAGCCTTTATGTCCTTTTATGGCGGTATGTAAGAAATGGAGGAAAAAATGGATAAAATGAAAAATGTAGTACAGAACTTTTTGAGAGAAGAAGACGCCGTAGGTGTGGTAGAAATTATTCTCATTCTTGTTGTTCTTATTGGTCTGGTCATTATCTTTAAGGAACAGCTTACAGACCTTGTCAAGAATATTCTTTCCAAGATTACAAAGCAAAGTAATTCTATCTGATATTTGTAAAGGGAAGGGGGTGTATTCTTTTATGAAAAAACAGGGCAGCATTACTGTCTTTCTGGCTCTTATGCTAAGTCTGCTGCTTTCTCTTGTATGTACCAGTATCGAGTCAGTGAGAATGGCAGCAGCCAGAACACAGATCTTAAATAGTATGGATATTGGGCTCTATTCATTATTTGGCCAGTATGATAAAAAACTGCTGGAGGATTATGAACTGTTTGCCATAGATGGATCTTTTGGAAAAGGGCAGCTTGATATGGCATCAGTTTATGATGATATGAAAAGCTATATGGTACCGGTACTGAAGCAGAACAGTCAGAATCTTACATTAAAGCAAGGAGGTTTTACAGGATATCGTCTTATGACAGATGATAATGGAGAACCTTTTTATGCACAGATTGTACAGTATATGAAAAATTCCCTGGGAAGCAGAGGAATACAGCTCCTTCTTGATAAAATGTCAGAACGAAAGGCAAAAACGGAGGAAGCTGACAGAAATGCAGATCAGGCCCAATCCGGACATGCCATTGCACAATATGATTCTGAAATGAATAATGCAGCACAGAGAAGCCGTCAGGCTGAGGAAGAAGCGAAAAAGAAACAGGAACAGAGTGGAAATAATGATTTTTCTTCTGGCGAACAGCTTCCTGCTGCACCTGTCAAACCGGTGGAAAACCCTATTACCGTCATAAAAAAGATAATGAAAATGGGTATACTGGAACTGGTTCTTCCTTATGGAAAAGAAATATCTTCAGTTGAAATTGATGAATCAGATGTTGTTTCCATCAGAAATCTTCAGCAGGGAATGAAAATGCCGGATGGTCTTCAGACGGACAACAGCTATACATCGGAAATTCTTTTTCAACAATATATTATGGATCATCTGGGAAGCTATGCAAACCCCGCCCGGTATAGTCTGGCCTATCAGGCAGAATATATTTATGGTGGCAAGGGTAACGATGTGGACAATTTAAAAACAGTAGCCTCCAAGCTGCTTCTTATCCGGGAAGGTGTTAATCTTGCATGTCTGATGGCAGACGGCGTTAAAAGAGCACAGGCACAGTCGCTGGCATTGGCTATTGCTTCAGGATTTCTGATTCCGCCTGCGTCGGTTGTGATTGAAAGTGCACTTCTATTATGCTGGTCCTTTGCAGAAAGTGTTCTGGATGTACGTGAACTGTTTAACGGAGGCAGGATTCCTCTTGTGAAAACTTCAGAGACCTGGCAGATTTCTCTGGAAAATCTCCCTCTTCTTCTGGATGGACTGGATTCTATGAGAAAAAATGATGAGAGTGGATTATCATATGAAGATTATCTTCAGATTCTTCTTCTGACCAGATCGAAAAGAGATAAAGTAATGCGGACTATGGATATGGTGGAATCTGTGATCAGAAAGGAAGGCGGGAAAACCCTGTTCAGGATGGATTCATGTGTTGTGGCTGTGGAAGCTTTTATGGATGTAAAAGCTAATAAAAGAAAAGTTTTTAATGTAACCAGACAGTATTGCTATAAATAACTGCAAAAGGGGTGTATAAAGATGCTTCTGCAGGAAGTTGGGAAAAGAAAAAGCAGAAAATGCAGATATGTAAATATAAAAAAAGAATATGAAAAAAACCTGGAAAGGAGGAAACGCTCTCTAAAGCTGTATCGCACATTTTCTATTTATAAAGAAGGAAAAGTGCTTCCTGCAAAGGCATCTTTGTATGCCTCTTTTATAAAAAGGGCAAGTCTGGCAGTAGAAACAGCACTTGTACTGCCTTTGTTTTTTATGGGAATAGTAACCATGATCTCCTTTATGGATATATACAAAATTCAGACAGAGCATTTAACACAACTGTGTGAAAAGGCAAAGCAGACCGGAATGTATGCCTATTCAGGGGGAAACATTGTTTCAGGAGATATCACTCTTCCAGATATTTATTCCTATAAACCAATTGGAGGACTGATCCCTCTGCCCCATGTGGTTATGACTAATCGAATTAAAATACATCCGTGGACAGGAGTAGATCAACAGGATAATTTTGATGCAGGCGATTCTGAAAATATGGAAAAAATGGTATACGTAACTGAAACAGGAAGTGTATACCATAAAGATCCAGGCTGCAGTTATCTTAATGTTTCGCTGAATCAGGTTTCCGGTGCTCTTGTAAAAAATATGAAAAATCAGTATGGAGAGCATTATTCTGCCTGTGAGACTTGCAGCAGAGGACAGGATCCTGCAGGTGTTGTATATATAACAGGACAGGGAAACCGTTATCATAATCTGGAAAGCTGCAGCGGCCTTAAGCGTACAGTAAGGCTTGTAAAAGAATCAGAGGCAGAAGACCTGAAACCCTGCAGCAGATGTGGATAGGAGGAGCGAAATGAAAGAAGCATGTGTACTTATTTTTCTTGGAATCAATTCCTGGCTTGATATCAGAAAAAGACAGATTTCTATTATTTTAACTGCCATTTTTGCATTGGCGGCTTTTCTGACCGCATTGATTTATCACAGGATTTCCTGGGAGTTTTTTATCCCTGCAGGAATCGGCTGCTTTTTTATTGGAATCAGTATCCTTTCAAAGGGAGCTTTAGGAATGGGGGATGGTCTGATCCTGACTGCGCTTGGCATGGCAATGCAATGGTCAGATTTTATTTTTATGCTTTTCATTGCTTTATCAGCCTGTGCTCTCTGGTCCGGAATCCTTTTGTGTTTTTTTAAAAAGAAGAGAAACACGCAGATTCCTTTTGTACCTTTTTTAATGATCGGTTATCTGGGAGGAATGATTTTGTGAAAATAAGAAAAGGAAGTATGACGGTGGAGGCAGCCTGCCTAATGCCTCTGATTCTGTTGGTTCTTATGGGCGTACTTTATCTGAGTTTTTTTGTTCATAACAGAGCCTGGCTTACGTCTGCGGCTTATGAGGCGGCAGTCAGTGGAGGCATGGAAGGAATAAAAACAGAGGGAAAGGTATATGAAACAGCAAAAATGAAAAGTGAAGAACTTGGAAATATCGGATTTTTTGGCGCAGAGAATCTTACCTCTCAAACCAATGCGGGAGATCAGGTGCAAGTTACATATGATCTGGATACAATATCCGGTTTCGGAGGACTATCCTGGCATCTTCATACAGAAGGCAAATCAAAAATTGTTGATCCGGTGAAATACATCCGTAAGTTTCGTCAGGCAGCTTCTATTCTGAAAGGAGGGGAGAACTGAAATGAAAGCAGAATATAAGAGGGATATGAATCATAATTATCTCGTACTTTATGGAGAGGAGATCAATACAGATTCTTACCAGGTTAGAATGTTGGTGGGAAATGTAATTCCGTCCTTACTGAAGTGCAGAATCCAGAGTATGGATGGAAAGTATATGATTTATTATGATATCACTTCCAGACAGTCTTTAAAAACACTTTATGAAGACAGAAAGCTTAAAATCGAGGACCTTCATCTGATTTTCGGCGGATTTGTACGCGTAATGGAAGATTCAGCAGAGTATCTTATGAATCCCAGCCAGCTGGTAATGAATCCTGAGTATATATTTATTGAACTGGAAAAGCAGCAGGTCTATTTTTGCTTTCTGCCAGGATATGAAAAAGATATTAAAGTGCAGTTTCAGGATCTGACAGAATATATACTTCCCAAGATAGACCATGAAGATGCAAAGGCAGTTACGCTTGGGTATGGAATATACAGGAGAACTATGGAAAATGGTTTCCACCTGGAACATATAAAAGAAGAATTATATAAAACGAAAAATGACAATGCTGAAAAAATATCGGAAATACCGCAAAATCCTTTGCCCGACAGGATAGAAGAACCCATAGATCAACCTGAATCTGAGGAAATCAGCAGTGATTTTTACAGAGACACAAAAAAAGAGCAGGAAAAGAAAAAAAGACCTGTTCATAAAATATTCATATGCCTTTTGTGCGTATTGGCAGCGGCCGGTTTCATGGCCTTAAGTTTTATGGGATTTCTACCTCATATTGGTCTGGAAGTAATTCTTGGAATTATTCTTGCGGGAATGGGTATAGGTATGTTGACTTACCTTGTGGTAAAAAGAACTAAGGAGAAAAAAAGCCAGGAGAAAGTGGTAGAGGCAGTATTAAATAAAAGAAGAGAGGATTTGAACAGAGAATTTAACAGGGAATTTAACAGGGAAGAAATGAACTTTCGGGAAGATAATGCATCCGTGGCAGAAAATATACAACCGGAAGATTTTGGAGAGACAGTTGTTTTGTCCTGTGGCGAAGTTTCAGGACCGGCAAGTTTTGTAAGTCGTGAGCCGGGAGAACTGGCTACAATTTATTTAAAGGACGATCTGACAGTAATAGGAAAGCTTGAAAATGCCTGTGATGCAGTAATTAACCTGCCTACAGTAAGCAGGATTCATGCAAAAGTAAGAAAAAAAGAAAATGATTATTATCTGACTGATTTAAATTCCAGAAATGGAACCTCTGTAAACGGAAGGCTTCTGCTTCCGGACGAAGAGTACAAACTTCAGGCAGAGGACGAGGTGGATTTTGCTCAGGCAAGATATATATTTTTGCAGTAATTATAAGAAATGTTTTGAAAAAATAACAAATATTTGATACAATTATCATAGATGATTTGTTGAGAAAAACATAGAACAAAACAAAAAGAGGTTAAATGTGGAAGAGCTGAAAAAAGAACCCGTAACGGCTGCCTTGATTCTGATAAATGCATTAATTTTTCTCATGATGGAATTAACGGGAGGGGCAGATAATACTTTGCATATGATTCAATGGGGAGCATCCTATTCACCTTTTGTGCTGGGAGGAGAATACTACAGAATTTTCACCAGTATGTTTCTTCATTTCAGCGCACAGCATTTATGCAATAATATGCTGGTACTTTTTGTTTTGGGAAGCCGTCTGGAACGGGCAGCAGGAAAAATCAGATTTCTTCTGATCTATCTGCTGGGAGGTATGGGAGGCAATCTTCTGTCTCTGTTTCTGGAATCAAAAAATCATGACTTTGCAGTTTCAGCGGGAGCTTCAGGGGCTGTGTTTTCAGTAATGGGAGCTTTGATCTGTGCTGTAATTAAATGTAAGGGAAAACTGGAAGATCTGTCTGCAAAACAAATTGTAGTTATGGCAGCATTTTCTCTTTACTTTGGATTTACAAGTGCCGGGGTTGATAATGCGGCACATGTGGGAGGCTTGATCTGTGGGTTTATTCTTTGCCTGATACTGTATCATCCCAGGAAAATCCGAAAGGTAGAACCATGACCTGGACTGCTGATAACATCTATACTTCCTTTATGTGCCAGAATGATGTCTTTTGTGATGGCAAGTCCAAGACCTGTTCCTGATGACTTATAAGTTACGAAAGGTGAAAAAATTTTCTCCTTTTGCTCATCAGTCATTCCACAGCCATTGTCTTTAATGGAAATACAGATTTTATCTTTTTCTCTGGTGAGAGTGACCATGATCTTTCCTTTGGGTTGCTGGATGGATTCACATGCATTTCTTAACAGGTTTAGCAGAGCCTGACGCATTTTTACCCGATCCAGCAGAATTTTATCAGGGATTTCTTCCATATGAGTTTCCAGAGTTATGCCAAGGTAGGACATAGTTGTCTTTTCACAGGATATGATCGTATTGAGAAACTCATTGATATTAACAGGGACAGGGGAAATTTTACCGGCATTATTGTAATCGGAAAATTCGTTCAATAATTCCTTTATATATTCCAGATTATCCATAAGGCTGTCCCACTGTTCATAGCTGCATAGCTTTGGATGGGCAGATGCCATAAGCTGCAGCTCGCTGCTTATAAGGGCTACAGGATTACGGATTTCATGGACAAATTTGGACAGGGTCAGATGGAATTCTTTTTTTAATTGTTTTTCTGTGTTTTCAGTTGGCATATTATCACCTCAAGGGAAGTGTATCACCGGGGATTTTTGATAGCAATATAATTCGTACTTCAAATTTCGCACGAATACGACACATATGTGATCATTTATGAAAGAAGGAATATAAAATGGATAATTGTATTTTTTGTAAAATCGCTAATGGAGAAATTCCAGCGGCAACTCTTTATGAGGATGAAGAGTTTCGTGTAATTCTGGATCTGGGACCTGCAAGTAAAGGGCATGCTCTCATACTTCCCAAAACGCATGCTGCAAATATTTTTGAATTGTCTGATGAGATGGCAGCAAAGGCTATGATTCTTGCAAAAAAGATGGCTACAGTGCTGACAGAGGCGCTGAAGTGTGATGGATTTAATATTGTACAGAATAATGGAGAGTGTGCAGGCCAGACAGTTTTTCATTTTCACATCCATCTGATCCCAAGATATCAGAACGATAATGTTGGAATTACATGGGTTCCTGGCAATCTTACAGACGAGGATAAAGAGGAGATATTGTCAAAGGTAAGGGCAATTCTTAAATAAATATCTTTGACACAAAATAATATATGGAAAATACGGATTTTGGTCAGATTTATGCAGAATACCGTAGTTATTCAATGCGGATAGCAAACATTATTCTGGGAAATGAAGATGAAGCGGAAGATGTCTGCCAGGACGTTTTTGAGATCATATACAATATGGGATCAAGGGTAGATATTTCTAACAGGAAAAAGTTAAAAAGCCTGATCACAACCATAACTTTTCATAAGGCGATGGACTATTGCAAGACAGGATATAAAAAATATGAATGTGCCAATTCGGATATGATCGAACAGGTTACAGACATAAAAGAGCTGGACAGCCAGAAAGAAAGTGTTGATGAGGAGATCATGGCACTGGAGACGAAACTGAATGTGAACTGTATTTTTCAGAAACTCAGGAAAAAGAATGAAGTGAATTATTATATCTTTGTTTATGTAAAAATATATGATATTCCGCCCCGTCTCGTAGCGGATTGGTTTCACATTTCAGAAAACAATGTGAATAACCGGATTATGAGAACGAGACGGTGGCTGGTCAGAGAATATAATAAACTGTTACAGTAAAGAATTTACTTTTGCACACATTCTTCAATGAGTCCTGTGATTTTTTCAATTGCATCTATGTGGCTGCTTTCAGACATGGCATGAATATATTTGCTGCGGTTTTCGTAAAGCTTATGAATAGAGCCAATGAGACTTTCGGGTGTGATTTCTTCTTCCTCCATAACCATGCTGAATCCCTGACGTTCGAAGGAACGTGCATTGAGAATCTGATCTCCCCGGCTTGCATTGGCTGAAAGAGGAATGAGCAGGTTGGGCTTCTTCAGGGCACTTAGTTCACAGATGGCATTGGCTCCTGCACGTGAAATTACAATATCTGCCAGGGCAAATAAATCAGGAAGCTCTTCCTGAATGTATTCATATTGTACATAACCTTTGGTGTTTTTTAGACTGTCATCGGTTTTGCCTTTTCCACATAAGTGAACGACCTGGAATTCCTTAAGAAGTTCAGGTAGTATTTTGCGGATGTTTTCGTTTACGGAAGCAGCACCCAGACTTCCTCCGATTACCATGAGAACAGGCTTGTCATCAGTAAATCCGCAGAATTTTCTTCCTGCTTCTTTATTACCGTTAAGAAGTTCATGGCGGATAGGCGTTCCTGTAAGAACTGCCTTATCGGCGGGAAGGCTGTTAACAGTCTCGGGAAAATTACAGCAGATTTTGGAAGCAGAAGAAAGGCAGAGCTTGTTTGCCAGTCCGGGTGTCATATCTGATTCGTGTATGATGGCCGGAATTTTGCATTTTTTTGCTGCGATTACTACAGGAACAGTGACAAATCCTCCTTTAGAGAAAACAACATCAGGTTTTAAGTCTTTCAGGAGCTTTTTAGCCTGACCAAATCCTTTCAGGACTCTGAAAGGGTCAGTGAAATTTTTAAGATCGAAGTACCGGCGCAATTTACCGGAAGAGATTCCGTAATATGGAATCTGCAATTCTTCTATTAATTTTTTTTCAATCCCGTTGTAGGAACCAATATAGGAAATGCGGTATCCAAGTTCCTTAAGACGGGGAATCAAGGCAATATTTGGAGTAACATGGCCGGCAGTACCGCCACCGGTAAGAACAATATGTTTCATAGGGGTCCTCCTGACTGTAATACATTTATTATTTTTTAATATGAACCCACATGAAGAAATTGTCAAGGAAAGTTAAGAATTATGAATCATAAAATAACCAGAAAAACCAGCAACGAAGAGATTGATCATCTTCTTGAAAGCAAATATATGGAAGAAGCGGAATTAATTGAGAGCAGTCTTCGTAAAACACAGGAGAACAGACCGTTTGTTAAACCGTATAAAGAATCAGAGGAAAAGATAAAAGAGGGGTATGACAAGCTTGTTGCCAGTCTGAAAAGAAAAGAACAGTATAGATATGAGATATGCTGTAAAGAAAAGGAAAAATGGGAAAAAAATCATAAGAAAATTAAAATGTCAGGTTTTATCCTTGTATTTATTCTGTTTGTTTTAATGTTTGGAATGATTGAAAAAACAGATATGCAAAGTGTATGTGATACAATAAAAGCAATTCATATGATATAATAGAGCCATCAGAAAAAATATAAAAAAAAATTTAATTTAACGTGATTTTTACAGAGCTCACTCGTATTATTGATGTAATGGAAGTTTACAAACAAAAAGGGGGAAGGACTTTTTGAAAAAGTGATCTGGAAATAATACGGGATGAAGAAGTAAAATTTGTAAACGTACATTACCATCCTGTAAATCTGTGTTTGCACATTGGCAATGTCTGTCTTCATTCAAATACCAGCAATATTTCAAATGAAATGACAAAGGCAAACGCACAAAAACCGGAAGCTGCAGAAGATGGCAGTCTTCCGGTTTTCCATTATGCAGGAAAAATCTGAAAGGGGGTTTTGGTATGAAGATTACTTTTGTGGGAGCGGCTCATGAGGTAACTGGTTCATGTTATTATCTGGAGGCAGCAGGCCGTAAATTTCTGGTCGATTGTGGGATGGAGCAGGGGCCGGATTATTATGAGAATGTGGAAATTCCTGCAGCACCCGGAGAGCTGGATTTTGTTCTTCTTACCCATGCGCATATGGATCATTCCGGTAATCTGCCTGCAATATATGCGAAGGGATTTCAGGGACCTGTCTATGCAACGGATGCTACCTGCAATCTGTGCGATATTATGCTTCGTGACAGCGCACATATACAGATGTTTGAAGCAGAATGGAGAAACCGAAAGGGCAGACGCCAGGGAAAACCGGAATTTGTTCCGGCATATACTATGGAAGATGCAATGGGCGTGCTGAGGAATTTTGTAAAGTGCCCATATGATAAAATATTTTGTCCAGCCCCGGGAATCCAGGTTCGTTTTGTAGATGCAGGACACCTTTTGGGTTCCGCCAGCATAGAACTGACAGTTACAGAAGGAGACAAGGAAGAAAAGATTGTATTTTCCGGAGACATTGGTAATAAAAATCAGCCATTGATCAAGGATCCTCAGTATCTTCAAGATGCGGATTATGTAATTATGGAATCTACCTATGGGGATCGAAGTCATGGGGAGAGACCTGATTATGTAAGTTTGCTGGCGCAGATCATTCAGGAGACATTTGACAGAGGCGGCAGTCTGATCATTCCTTCTTTTGCAGTAGGACGCACTCAGGAAATGCTGTATTTTATACGGCAGATTAAAGCAGACGGACTTGTCAGCGGGCACGATAATTTTAAAGTTTATGTGGACAGTCCTCTGGCAAATGAGGCAACAACTATCTTTTCAGGACATAAGTACGATTGTTTTGACGAAGAGGCACTGGAACTTATTAAAAAGGGAATTAATCCTCTCAGCTTCCAGGGACTGAAGATTTCTGTCACCAGTGATGATTCTAAAGCGATTAATGAAGATGAAGACTGCAAAGTGATTATATCTGCCAGCGGAATGTGTGATGCCGGACGTATCAAGCATCATTTAAAACATAATTTATGGAATGAAAAGAATACTGTTCTGTTTGTAGGATATCAGGCATCAGGAACTCTGGGAAGAGCACTGCTGGAAGGAGCCAGTGAAGTAAAACTTTTCGGAGAACCTGTACATGTAGGAGCCCATATATGCAGAATGCCGGGAATCAGCGGCCATGCTGATGTAAATGGCCTTCTTGAATGGGCAGGAGCATTTAAAAAGAAACCTAAAAAGGTTTTTGTGACTCATGGAGAAGATACAGTAACGGAAAGTTTTGCGAAAAGACTGCAGGAAGAGCTGGGTTATGATACTATGGCTCCATTTAGTGGAACAGAATATGATCTGACGGATAATGTGTGTCTTTACGAAGCGAAAGGTATCCGAATACAGAAAACATCTGTTTCACCAAAGACAAGAAAAGCCGCCGGTATATTCGAGAAGCTGCTTTCTCTTGGATATCGTCTTCTGGAAGTTATTAAGAAAAATGAAGGAACGCCTAATAAGGATCTGGCACGTTTTTCCAGGGAAGTTCAATCTCTTTGTGATAAATGGGACAGAAAAGAAGAATAGGAATATAAAAAGATCCTGCGGTTTATTTCAAAAACTGCAGGATCTTAAAATTCTTATTTATTCAGTGCCTGTTTTAAAGCCTTAGACAGCTGGTCCGGGCAGGAAGTACTTTTGAATCCGCACTGGATTCCCTCCAGCCTTTGAATTACTTCATCAGCATCCATACCTTCTACAAGACTTGCAATTCCCTTGGTATTTCCGTCACATCCACCGATAAAGTGTACATTATGGACTTTCTGATTCTCATCTACTTCAAAATGAATTGCCTGTGAGCAGACTCCTTTTGTTTTATATGTCATAATATGATTCCTCCTGATGTAATAACTTGTTTATTAAGGTGTTTGGGTCAAATGACGCCATACGGATTGTTCCATACTTATCACTTCCACAATCCTGACATCTTTGTTATTATAACAGAATATAAAAAAAGTTTCCATATAATTTAAAGATTTGATATAATGAAAAAAGTGATGGCTTGAAAAAACCATTAAATATATTATGATTAAGAGGTGCGAAAATGAACTGTATAGGAATAATCGGCGCAATGGAACAGGAAGTTTCCAGAATTAAAGATAAGATGAAAGATGTAAAGATTACAAAGAAAGCATCTATGGATTTCTTTGAAGGATTTCTGGAAGGGAAAAAAGTGGTTGTAGTCCGTTCAGGTGTAGGCAAGGTAAACGCAGGAATCTGTACACAGATCCTGGCAGATGTTTTCCAAGTGGATGCTGTCATTAACACAGGAATTGCAGGAAGCCTGAATAATGATGTAAATATCGGAGACATTGTCCTGTCCACAGATGTAATGCATCACGATATGGATGCGGTAGGTTTTGGATATAAGAAAGGCCAGATTCCACAGATGAACGAATTTTCTTTTCAGGCAGATGACAACCTGAGAAAGATTGCTGCAAGAGTCTGCCATGAGGTAAATCCGGAAATTCAGGTTTTTGAAGGAAGAATCTGTTCCGGAGATCAGTTTATTTCAGATAAGAACAAAAAAGATACTATTGCCGCTGAATTTGGAGGATATGCTACGGAGATGGAAGGAGCTGCAATCGGACAGGCAGCTTATCTGAATGGAATACCATTCCTGGTGATCCGTGCTATTTCTGATAAGGCAGATGGAAGTGCAAATATGGATTATGCTCAGTTTGAACAGGCGGCTATTGAACATAGTGTAAAGCTTACAGTAAGAATGGTTCAGGAGATGTAATCGTTGTCCCGGGAACAGATCTGGGCATTTTTGCATATACTGCAATAGATAACTGTAAGAAATGCAGGATTGTTATATGTATTATGATAAATATTTCCCGTTTTATGCAGCATATGCCAATCCCCTGCTTTATGAGGGAGAGAGGATGCAGGAGAGAGAATTTGAACTGATGAAATCTTACTATCCCCTGACTGTTCAGAGAATACAGGAAAAAGTAGAGGAAGAATGCCAGCTCCTGGATTATGAGGGCAGCCGTCTTTATGATGAATATCCGGATAAATATATGCTTCATCATCTGTGCATGAAGATCAAAAATGAAGTAGAACCGGAAATGTCTGCCCAGGCTGTACCGGAGAATTTTCTGAGCGAACTGGTACAGGTACTGCTTTGTCAGGAAATATCCAGAAGACGCTGTCGCAGGCAACGCTGCCGAAGGTATTTCTGAGTTGTGATTTTTATGTGCCTGCCCTGCTCATTGTGATAAAGAAAGAAGAGGAAACGAAACTATGAAAAGAAAGCTGAAAAAGATCATAATTCTTTTTCTTGTTTTTATACTGGGTGTGGCGGGCACAGCACTGCTGCTTAATAGTGAAAAAACAGATGACCGCTCTGATATGGAAGATGCATCCTTTCCAGAAGTAATGCTTGATATGAACGGAAACTATGCGAACCGTATGTGTGGTTATGCTCATCCTATGCAGACAGATTTTATCAGAGACTGTGTGACTCCTCTGGATAATTCAAAAAAACTGACCTTTGTAGTTAATCCTTATAAGACAAAAGTAAATAGTTTGTCTTATGAAATACGTACTTCCGATGGGAGTAAGGTTCTTGAGAATAAAAAAATAAAAAACCTGAAGAAAGATGGAAATTACCTTCGGGCAGGTGTAAAAATCGGAAGCGATCTGAGAATGAATCAGGAATATTCAATGGAGATTTCACTGGATATTGGAAAAAAGACTGTATATTACTACACCAGAATCGTTTCCAGATCTAAAGTAAATGCCGCAGATTATGTTGCCTTTGCACAGGGCTTTTATGAAGCATGCCTGGATAAAAATACCGCAGACGGGCTTGCTGCTTATCTGGAACCTGAAAGTACGGGAAATTCCACCAATTATTCTGATATTGATATTCACTCTTCTTTAAATGAAATCAGCTGGGGAACTATGAAGCCAAAGCTTAACAAGAAGGGCATTCCGGTAATTAAAGACATTAATGAGACTACGGCAAGTATTTCCCTGGAATATCAGATCACATCCAAAGATGATGAAAACAATACAGAAGTTTATGATGTGGAAGAGTTTTACAGAATGAGATATACGGATTCCAGAATTCGGCTTCTGAATTTTGAACGGTCAGCATCACAGGTGTTTGATCCGTCCCTTCCTGTATTTTCGGATGAAGGTGTTCTTCTTGGAATCAGGAACCGCAATGTTGATTATATGGTAAGTGAAAATGCTTCAGTGATCGCCTTCGTACAGCAGGGAGATCTGTGGTCATATTCTCCGGAAAATGGAAAAGCTGTTCAGGTGTTTAGCTTCCGCAGGGACACGGATGAAGATTTCAGGTATTCCAGACAGCAGCATAATATTAAGATCATCCGTATAAGCGATGATGGAAATATAGATTTTGCAGTTTATGGATACATGAACAGGGGAGAATATGAAGGATACAACGGAGTGGGAATCTACTATTATAATAATGACCAGAATCTGGTAGAAGAAAAGGCGTTTGTTCCTATTTCCGAGTCATATGATTTTCTGAAAAAGGATCTTGGTACTTTATCGTATGTAAATAAACAGGATCAGCTGTTCCTTCTTTTTGCACAGAGACTTTATCAGATCGATATAATGAATCACACTTATGAAATTCTGGAGGACGGAATTGAAAATGAAAATTTCGTCATCTCAGATTCAAATGCTCATGCAGCATGGCTGGTTACTCAGGGAGAGAATGAAGGGAAGATCAAGGAGATTGATTTTGAAACAAAGAAAACCAGATTTATTGAGCCTGAGAAAGGGTGGCAGCTGCGTACAGTTGGATTTATGAATGAGGATCTGATTTACGGACTTCTGTCGGATTCTGATATTCTTACAGATTCAAACGGGCATGTTTCAGAAGGACTTCAGACTCTTTATATTGAGGACTTTGATGGAAACAGGAAAAAGGAATATCATAAAGAGGGAATGCACATTACGGACATTACAGTAGGAGGAACTCTGATAGAATTTGGTCTTTCTGTAAAATCAGGAGATACTTCTTATGTTATTCAGAAAAAAGATAATATAATGAATAACAGTAAAACAGCCCAAAATAATGGAAGGATAGAAATATCTCCTTATTCGAGAACGGGAATAAGAGTGAAGCTTGCTTTTGAAGAGAAGAAGGATGTAAGTGAACCTCTGATAAAGTATGCAAAGATTCGCAGCATAAAAGAGAAAGAAATTCAGATAGATACACTGATTCCCGAGAAAGAAATGTATTACGTATATGCCCGTGGAGAATTTGACAATTGTTATTATAATCCGGCTCAGGCGGTTCAAAGAGCAGACGAAACCGGCGGAGTTGTACTGAACAGGGCACAGCAATATATATGGGAACGTGGAAATAAGAAAACAAAAATACAGTTCAGTATTGAAGATGTGCCTGAAATCATACGTACAGGAATCTGGGATAGAGATAAGCTGCAGCAAGAGCTTGGAGATAAAGGCACAGTGCTTGATCTTTCCGGGTGTTCTCTGGACAGTGTATTATATGAAGTAAGTGCCCAGAGACCGGTAATCGTCAGGACAGGAGATAAGACGAGCAGAGTGATCGTTGGATATGATGAATATAATACCTATCTATACGATCCGGTTTCCGGAGAAACCAAGCCATATGGCATGAATGACAGTACAGAACTGTTTGAAAAAGCCGGGAACATTTTTATTTGTTATATGGAATCTGTAAATTAAAAATACTTAGAAAAACATCTGGGGGAAAAATATGTTATATGAGAATATCAGCAAACTTGTGCAGTATGGAATTGAGACAGGCCTGACACCCATCTGTGAAAAAAACTATACGATTAATCTGCTTCTGGAACTTTTTCATGAAGATGATTATGTGGAACCTGAAGAAAACTATACAGATATCAATCTTGAAGAGGTCCTCAATGCTCTTCTTGATGAGGCAGTCGAGAGACATCTTATTGAAGACAGCATCGTATACAGAGACCTTTTTGACACAAAGATGATGAACTGTCTGATGCCACGTCCTTCGCAGGTTCAGAAAGAGTTCTGGACAAGATATGAAAAGAACCCTGTCGAAGCAACAGATTATTTTTATAAGCTTAGTCAGGACAGTAATTATATTCGCCGTTACAGGGTAGAGAAAGATCAGAAATGGACATTTGACAGCGAGTATGGAACCATTGATATTACAATTAATCTCTCTAAACCGGAAAAAGATCCAAAAGCCATTGCTGCGGCAAGGCTTGCAAAATCTGGAAGCTATCCCAAATGTCTTCTTTGTCCGGAAAATGAGGGGTATGCAGGGAGAGTTAACCATCCTGCAAGAGAGAATCACAGAATCATTCCCATAACGATCAATGACAGCCCATGGGGATTCCAGTATTCTCCATATGTTTATTATAATGAACACTGTATTGTATTTAACAGCCAGCATGTTCCTATGAAAATTGAAAGGAACACATTTGTGAAGCTTTTTGACTTTGTAAAGCTGTTTCCTCATTATTTTCTTGGATCCAATGCAGATCTTCCCATTGTAGGAGGCTCTATTTTAAGCCATGATCATTTTCAGGGTGGTCATTATACTTTTGCTATGGCAAAAGCAGCTATTGAGAAGCATGTCACAATTCCGGGATATGAAGATGTGGAAGCCGGCATTGTAAAATGGCCTCTTTCTGTCATAAGGATCCGTCATAAGGATGAGAAACGTCTGATTGATCTGGCTTCTCATATCCTGGAGGTATGGAGAGGATATACGGATGAAGATGCCTTTATATTTGCAGAAACTGACGGAGAACCTCATAACACTATTACACCTATTGCCCGTAAGGTGGGAGATACCTTTGAACTTGATCTGACTCTGAGAAATAATATTACGACAAAGGAACATCCTCTGGGAGTGTACCATCCTCATGCACAGTATCACCATATTAAGAAAGAAAATATAGGGCTGATCGAAGTAATGGGACTTGCTGTTCTTCCTTCAAGGCTTAAGGAAGAACTTGAACTTCTGGAAGAGTATATTCTGGAACACAAAGATATTAATTCCAATGAAAAAATCAGAAAACATGCAGACTGGGTATCAGAGTTTCTTCCCAGATATGACCATATAGATGAAGAAAATATTCAGGAAATACTTCGCACAGAGGTTGGCAGGGTATTTGTCCATGTTTTGGAAGATGCCGGTGTGTACAAATGCACTCCAGAGGGCAGAGCTGCATTTATGAGATTTATTGATAACCTGTAAATGGTGGAGCTGTTTCTACATATATCAGGGTTAAGGAGGTTAATATGCATAAGCGAAAATACATAAAATTAACCAGAATACTATGTCTTATTGTATGTTTTATACTTATGATTGCGGATATCCCGGTTCAGGCAGCTGAATTTGGGGATTCATGGGAAAATGAAAGCGCTTTCAGCTCTGGACCGGATGAATATGGAAGCACGGATATTAATTTAAATAATGTGGAAGAAACTCCGGAACCGACAGTGAGCCCGGAACCGACAGTGAGCCCGGAACCGACAGTGAGCCCGGAACCGACAGTGAGTCCGGAACCGACAGTGAGTCCGGAACCGACAGTGAGCCCGGTGCCAACGGTAAGTCCTGCTCCCACAGTAACTCCCACTCCGCCACTTGACCCTGAGAAAGAAATCCTGATCTGCTTCCTGGATGGAGATGGAAAAGAATGCGAGGATGAAAATACAAAAAGTATACGTGCAGAGTGGGGGCAATCTGTGATTCTGCCTCATGTTCCTGAAGAAGACGCTCCCGATATGTGGAAACTGGATAAAGATAAAAGCCTTGATAACAGCATTTATTTTCAGGGTGGAGACAAAATTACATTAAGAAAAGAAGACAGCCTGAAAGATTTTACCGTAAACGGAGTTCTGAATCTTTATATGCCGAAAAAATGCAAGATAGTTTTATATAATAATTCCGGAACTGCCGTATTTCCAGGAGGAATTCTTGATGCATATGAGAGAAGAACTGTGATTCTTCCTGATATGCCCAGTTCAAAATATATTAATTATGGCTGGACAGACCGGAAAAGTTCTGTTCAGGTTCAGTATGATCTGAATATGGAATACAGAGTTACCTGGGATCAGAATCTTTACATTGTCCGACGTACATCTCTTAAGGCCTCATTTTATGATCAGACAGGGAAAAGCAGCAGCAACTTTACGAAACTAAACCAGGTAATCGGAAAGGGATTGTCAATTACCCTTCCTAAAGTTCCTGAGAAGACCGGGTATCAGGCTCTGGGATGGTCTAAAAGTAAAAACGCGTCCAAAGCTTCCTATAAAGCAGGCGATAAGGCAGTTGTCAATACACCCGTATCTTTTTATGCAGTATACAGAAAATATCCGTATGAAGTAACATTTAATAATAATAGTGGGACAAGCAAAAGCACAGCATATAAGGCATTGAAAATATATGCTTCTTCCAACCAGGCGGTTACTTTGCCAAAGGTTCCTAAAGCTGCGGGTTATGTAAATCTTGGATGGACAACTGCCAAAGGGAAAACAACTCCGTTATATAAAGAAGGTTCTAAGTATAAAGTAAAGAAAAATACAAAATTTTATGCAGTGAGGAGAAAGAGTAAATATTTTAAGGTGACATTCTTTCGGGGTGATGGAAAAACAGACTCTTCCTACCAGAAGCTTGCGAAGACGGTAGAAGAAGGTACTGTTATAAAATTGCCTGTAGTGCCTGAAAGAAGTGGATACATTAATCTTGGCTGGTCCACAGCCAAAAATGCGGATAAAGCAATTTCCGGCAGTTCATATACTGTTAATAAAACGATTCAGTTTTATTCTGTACAGAAAAAACAGGTTACTGTTACTCTGAGAAAGAACAATGGAAGTGTAAGCAGCAAAGTTTATCTGCCACAAGGAGCTTCCTATACGCTGCCGAGTGTAAGAGATGCGTCAGGATATACGTTCATGGGTTGGTCCACTAAAGCAGGACAGTCGGTCAAACCGGAATATGAAGCGGAGGAAACCATTACTGTAAATAAGAATATTAATCTGTATGCAGTAGTTTTTAACCGTTTATCAGAACCGGATCTTACTTCCTACGAACTTCCACAGGTAAACATTTATAAGTATAAACAGGTAGTCTTTATTGGAGATTCCCGTATTTGTTACATGAAAAATGTCCTGGATAATACATCCGAATCCGGGGTTAAAAATGTACAGTTTATCTGCAAGGCAGGGCAAGGGCTGTCGTGGTTAAAGCAGACAGGATACTATTCACTGTTTAACCTGGTAAAGAACGATACAGATGGCCTGATGAATAAAAAAACAGCAGTTATTTTCAATCTGGGTGTAAATGATCTGAAAAAATATAAGGATTATGTGAATTATTATAATTCTATTTCAACAATCCTTAAGAGCCATGGCTGTGAATTATAC
This sequence comes from Clostridia bacterium, assembly GCA_028722515.1. Taxonomy (GTDB): domain Bacteria; phylum Bacillota; class Clostridia; order Lachnospirales; family Lachnospiraceae; genus Blautia_A. The sequence continues at coordinate 27,471 of JAQYGS010000007.1, forward strand.
TGTATGTCTGTAAATCCCATAAACCGCTCTATGCTTAGAGATGCTGGAAAAGCAGACAGAAGTGAAAAAGATCTTCGCTATTTCAACAGTTATCTGAAAAATAATCTAAATTCCTCCTTTCAGTATATAGATATGTATCATTATCTGAAATCAACAGGATATGGTTTTTCTCAAAGCTACTACGGCCTGGATGATACAGATGATGGGCTTCATTACACAGCAAAAACATATAAGAGGATTTTTGCAAAGTGTCTGCAGTCATTGAAATACAGCTGATATAAAAATACTCCTTGTAGGATATGAAGGAATAGTCTATACTTAAAAGAGGAGATCCTTTAAGAATGAAGAAGTAATATAATGATGTGGAGAAGGGAAAAGATTGATATGAATCTGATAACGGTAAGAGAAATTTACAAAGAACGAGAAAAATATCTTGATCAGGAAATTACTGTAGGAGGATGGGTAAGAAGTGTACGTGCTTCCAAAAATTTTGGATTTATTGTCCTGCATGACGGCACTTTTTTTGAAACACTGCAGATCGTATACCATGATACAATGGATAATTTTGCTGAGATCAGCAAATTGAATGTTGGCGCAGCAATCATTGTGAGAGGAACTCTGGTTGCTACTCCACAGGCGAAGCAGCCTTTTGAGATCCAGGCGGAAGAAGTAACAGTAGAGGGTGCTTCTGCACCGGATTATCCTCTTCAGAAAAAACGTCACAGTCTTGAATATCTGAGAACAATGACCCATCTGCGCCCCAGAACCAACACCTTCCAGGCGGTATTTCGCGTACGTTCTCTTTGTGCCTATGCTATTCACCGCTTTTTTCAGGAGAGGGGCTTTGTATATGTTCATACTCCACTGATTACAGGAAGTGATTGTGAAGGTGCAGGAGAGATGTTCCAGGTTACCACCATGGATATGGATCATATTCCCAGAAATGATAAAGGGGAAGTAGATTATACACAGGATTTCTTTGGAAAAGAGACTAATCTTACTGTGAGTGGACAATTGAACTGTGAAACCTTTGCACAGGCATTCCGTAATGTATATACATTTGGCCCTACCTTCCGTGCAGAGAATTCCAATACCACACGTCATGCTGCAGAATTCTGGATGATTGAGCCGGAATGCGCTTTTGCAGATCTGAATGATAACATGGATCTGGCAGAGTCTATGCTGAAGTACGTGATCAGCTATGTTCTGGAAAATGCTCCTGAAGAGATGAATTTCTTCAATTCTTACGTAGATAAAGGGCTTCTTGACAGACTTAATCATGTGGTAAATTCTGAATTTGGACATGTAACTTATACGGAAGCAATAAAACTTCTGGAGAAAAACAACGATAAATTTGATTTCAAGGTATACTGGGGCTGTGATCTGCAGACAGAGCATGAACGTTACCTGACAGAGGAAATCTTCAAAAAACCGGTGTTTGTTACTGATTATCCTAAAGAAATCAAGGCATTTTATATGAAGATGAATGAGGATAACAAAACAGTAGCTGCCATGGATTGTCTTGTACCGGGAATTGGAGAGATTATAGGCGGAAGTCAGAGGGAAGATGATCTGACCAAGCTGGAAAAACGTATGGATGAGCTGGGAATGAAGAAGGAAGAGTATCAGTTCTATCTTGACCTTCGCAAATACGGTTCTACCCGTCATTCGGGATTCGGACTGGGATTTGAACGATGTGTAATGTACCTTACCGGCATGGGTAATATTCGTGATGTAATTCCGTTCCCAAGAACAGTAAAGAATTGTGATCTTTAATTAGTAAAAGAAAGAGAGATTGATATGAGATTTATTCATCTTGCAGATGTTCATCTGGGAGCTGTCCCTGACAGGGGATGCTCCTGGAGCAGCAGACGTGAGGAAGAAATCTGGGAAACATTCCGCCGGGTTATTGCGGGTATCCGCGAGAATCCGGTGGATTTGTTGTTTATAGCAGGAGATTTATTTCACCGTCAGCCGCTTTTACGAGAGCTAAAAGAAGTGAATTATTTGTTTTCCACCATTCCGGATACAAGAGTTTATCTGATGGCAGGTAATCACGACTATATAAAACCGGATTCTTTTTACAGAGATTTTCAGTGGGAAAAAAATGTTATTTTCTTTAAAAATGAACAGCTGACCTGTGTAAAGGATGAGAAATTGAATGTCTATGTATATGGATTGAGCTACGAACATCAGGAAATAGAGAAAGCTCTTTATGATAATGCAAAACCGGAAGAAAAGGAAGGTATCCATATTCTGATGGCTCATGGAGGAGACAGCAGACATATCCCCATGAATGTGAAATCCATATCTGCAGCAGGCTTTGATTACATAGCCATGGGTCATATCCATAAACCTCAGATAATCTTAAGAGACAGGGCAGCATATTCCGGTGCACTGGAGCCTATTGACAGAAATGATCTTGGAGATCATGGATATATGGAAGGACATATAGAAAACGGAAGGCTGAAAACAAAGTTTGTTCCGTTTGCCTGCCGGTCGTACGAACAGATTATACTTACACTGAGAGAAGATACTACACAGTCTTCTCTGGAGGACATGCTTAAGGCAGATCTGGCTGGCAGAGGAAGAATGAATATGTACAGGATCATTCTTAAAGGAAACAGAGCTCCTGAGCTGCTGCTGTTGCCGGAAAGGCTGAAAGCATACGGATTTGTAACAGAAGTACTGGATGAATCGAAGCCTGCATATAACCTTGAGGCTTTGCAGGAAGAGTATAGTGGAACCTTGATTGGAGATTATATCAGTTATTTTCTTGGCAAAGACAGAAGCACAATAGATGACAAGGCTTTGTATTATGGGCTTCAGGCTTTGCTGGAAACAAGCAGGTGACAGGCAGAATATGATTATCAGACGATTAAAAATAAATAATTTTGGAAAGATTCACGACAGAACTCTGGATTTTTCACCCGGAATTAACGTACTGTATGGCCAGAACGAAAGTGGAAAAACAACAATTCATACTTTTATAAGAAGTATGCTTTTCGGACTTCCAAGAATGCGTGGAAAAGCAGCCAAAAATGACACTTTCAGTTCATATGAGCCATGGGAAAATTCTTCAACCTACGGTGGCAGTATATGGATTAACAGTAAAAACCAGAATTTTCGCATAACCAGGAATTTTCAGAAAGACCGCATATCCGGTGAGATTTACAATGAGGACAGTAAAGAACTGGCAGATGCAGATAAAAAAAATATGGAAAGTGTTCTGGGAAATGTCAGTGAGGTAATTTATGATAATACTGTGTCTGTTGCTCAGTTAAAAAGCGTGACAGGACAGGATCTGGTCCGGGAGCTTGAAAATTATATGGCAAATTACCAGGGAACCGGTGACAGCTCCATCGACCTGGGACGTGCAGAACAGATGCTTAAGATGACCAGAAAAGGATTCCTGGATCAGGAAGACAAAAAAAAGAGGGAAGTTGATAAAGAACAGCAGAAGATTTCAGCGAAAATGGATTATATAAAGGGAGAAATTGATGAACTGAAAAATAAAATGTCCCAGCTGGAAGAAAAGGCAGTATCTTTACATATGAAGCCTGGAGATATTCAGGGAGAGGATCTTCTGGAAGAAAAAATCAGAGAAGTCAGAAAAAAGAGAAATTTTGCAGCAACAGTTATGATCGCGGCGGCTGTCATTGGAATTGCAGTTCTGACGGGAGGTGCAGTGACAGGGGGCAGTGTGTGGGGCAGTCTTGTGGTTATTGCAATTACACTGGCATTTGAAATCCTGGGAGGAATGAAACAGCTTAAATATGGCAGAGAGCTGCAGAAAAGAACATTTATGAAAACAAGATGGCTGTCCAGAAAAGAAAAAATGGAATGGAATCTTGAAAGTCTTCAGCAATCCTGTGATGAAAAGGAAACTGCTTATGAAAATCTGCAGGAAGAATACAGGGAGTTTGAAGAAAACGCATGCCTTCCCTCTGCAGAAAATATGGAGATTCAGGCATTGAATCTTGCAATGTCTACTATTGAGAAACTGTCCGGCAATATTCAAAGCAGGGTAGGCAGGAAACTTCGGGACAGGACTTCCCAGATCTTAAGCGAGATCACATGTGGAAAATACGAAGAAGTGATAATAGATTCCCAGTTCCATATGGCTGTGAATACCCAGGGAAGAATCGTGGCCCTAGAGCGCCTGAGCAGAGGAACTATGGAACAGATTTACTTTGCTCTTCGTATGGCTGCAGGAGAAATCCTGTGTCAGGATGAAAAATTTCCGGTAATCCTGGATGATGTATTCGGAATGTATGATGAGGAACGTCTTCTGGCAGTACTTCAATGGCTGTATAAAGAAAAAAGACAGATTATCATCAGTACATGTAATAGGAGAGAAATGGAGATTCTTGACAGGGAGCAGATTCCCTATCAGAAAATAATTCTGTGAAAGAAAAGAACCTGGTATCCTTTTGAGCAGTGGCTCATTTCAGGATTCAGGTTCTTTTTAGTCTTTTTATTTATCGTACTGAGACATGTACTCATTCACACAGCGTTTGATTCGATCTACAGGATTAAGCAGATGGCTGACGGAAAGATCATGATTTAATGTATCAATAATTAAAGCAATATATTTGCTCATATCACAGGAAATATAGTAATCTCTGGAAAGTAGCTCAGGTGACTGATAAATCAGATTAGTTGTAAGTACCTTATCAAAATCTCCCTCTTCATGAGCCTTGTCAAATTTCTCCAGACCGTCTGTGAAAAGACCGAAGGTAGAACAGATATAAATTCTTCCGGCACCTCTTTCTTTCAGAAGAGAAGCGATCTTTATCACAGTATCACCAGATGAGATCATATCATCTATCAGGATCATATCCTTACCTTTCAGATCCGGTCCCAGGAACTCGTAAGCGGCAACCGGATGGCGGCCGTTTATTTTTCTGGTATAATCCAGACGTTTGTAATACATTCCCATATCTACGCCCAGTATATTTGCCAGGTAGATCGCACGGCTCATACTGCCTTCATCAGGGCTGATAATCATAAAATGATCGTTATCAATATGAAGGCCCTGTTCGTTTTTCAGAAGAGCCTTGATAAATTGATAAGCTGGCTGAACGCTCTCAAAACCGTGAAGAGGTGTTGCATTCTGTATACGTGTATCATGGGCGTCAAAAGTAATGATGTTCTCTACTCCCATGTCTACCAGCTCCTGAAGAGCTGTTGCACAGTCCAGAGATTCTCTGCCGCTGCGGATGCTCTGACGGCTTTCATAGAGATATGGCATTATTACATTGACTCTTCGGGCCTTGCCGCCGATGGCGCCAATTACACGCTTCAGATCCTGAAAATGATCATCAGGAGACATAATATTGGTATACTCTCCCATACTGTAGGTGAGGCTGTAATTACATACATCAACCATTATATAAATATCATCGCCCCGGACAGATTCCATAACTGTGCTCTTGGCTTCGCCGGAACCAAAACGTGCAGTCTGAACCGGTATCAGATAGGAGTCCCTCTGGTAGCCTTCAAAGGCAAAAGAATTAAGCTCTTCGTGGCTTCTTTCCCTGCGCCAGCCTACCAGCCACTCATTCACTTTATCACCCAGCTCTTTACAGCTGACCAGGGGAATGAGTCCCAGCCGTCCTACCGGAAGTGTGGTTAAATCTTTCGTTGTTCCCTGTGCCATGATTTATTTTCCTCCTAAAAAAATTTTCTGAATCCGAATATCTTTGCCCTCAAGTTTAACAATATGATAATTGCTTGCAATTCGGGAAAAAGTCCGCTCGGAATAATTTTCCGAGAAACTCTCCAGCTTAAGGTTAGTTGATATTATTGTGGATTTTCTCCGCATGATACGCTCATTTATACATAAAAACAGCTGGGAAGAAACAAAACTGTTTGTAAGCTCTGTCCCCAGATCATCAATGATCAGAAGGTCGCTGTTAAATATCAGCTCTTCATTGGATGCCTGATCTTTTCTTGAAAATTTAGTTTCTGCAAGCAGGTCAAAAAGATCAAATGCGGAAAAATACATTACACAGTGTGCGGTTTTCAAAAGCTCGCGGGCTATGCAGTGAGACAGGAAGGTCTTTCCTACACCCGTGTCTCCATATAGAAACAGGTTCTCAAAAGAATGATCAAAATTTCTGACAAAATTCCATGCAATGTCATATGCTCGCTTCGCAGTCTCTCTTTCAGTAAGCCCTGTAGCTTCGTCCCTCATTGTATCAGAATAATAATCAAAAGAAAAGTGGTCAAAGTTCTCTTTTTCAAGAATTTCTTTTAAATTAGACTGAGTGTAAAGTAATTCTACCTCGGCCTTCTTGAAACAGACACATTTTTCACTTCCTACATATCCCGTATCCTGACAGATAGGGCAGGTGCAGGGCAGTTCCAGATAATCCTCGGGATAGGAATTGCACACCAGAAGTGCCTTGCGTTCCTGGGTAAGAAGAGAAATTTCTTCTTTCAGATCTTCGGTACTGTTTTCCTTGCCATTCAAAAGCGCCCTTGCCTTTCTGGCGCTTAAGGTGGCAACTTCATCATCTATTTCTTTTAGCCTGGGAATCTTTGCATATACCTCTTCAATTCGCTCTTGCAGAATATTCCTGTTCCTGGCCTGGATTTTACTGTATTGCCGCATAATGGTATCATACTGATAATTCTGTAAAGGCATAAAAGCCTCCTTTGCTATTATATGTAAATGTATTGCCTGTTACTGATTCAGCAGTTTCTTTTCATATTCATCGAAATCATATTGTCTCTGATGAAAATTATTAAACCGGTTGGCTGCAGAAGACTTCTGGCCTGCAGAAGTCTTCCTGGAAGCTTTTTCTGTTTTCTTTTTCTGATAAGCTTCGTCCAGAAGCCGTATATCAGAAATGTCTTTTACATTTCGGGACTTCCAGTCTGACAGTATCTTATCTGCATACTGAAAGCTTGGCTGACCTGTTGTCATGACAGTCCGGCTGCAGGCCTCCTTTATAATTTCTATGGAAAAACCATAATCATTGAGCCACGTATTCATAAAAGAAATTTCTGTATCCACAGGATTACGTCCACTGATGCCCATAGATTTCAGAATGGCAAAGTACTCCTTTGAATAGCGGGAACCGGATTCTTTGGCTTTCTCCACAGTATTGATTCCCTCCTGGGCCCAGGCTGTGGCTACGGTCTCCATATAACGCATACTCTTATGCCCTCTGCTTACACTGTATTCGATCAGGTATTCGATAAGATCTGCAGAGAGCTTCAGCTCATCATAAAAGAACAGAATTTTATTCATCTCTGAAGGAGAGAGAGTTTTCCCAAGATACTGTTCTGCAATATACAGGAGCTGAACTACCTCATCATTCTTTTTCAGTTCTTTTATCCTGTCCGGAGTGAGAGAGGAGGAAGTTTTGGAAACAGAAGGCTGGGAAACCTCTTCTCTGGAGGGGGATGTCTCAGGCATTACAGAAGGAGCATTTAACGTAATATCGGTTATATCTTCGTTATTCCTGAAATGGAGGGTAAGCAGATTCTCTTTCTCCCAGTACTTCAAGGCGCGGATAATATCTCTCTCTGTACAGAGAAGCCGGTCTGCAATCTGTTCCAGACTGAAAGAACAGGAGGAATCAGAAAGAAGCCTGAGAAGATAAATATATACTTTGACAAATTCTCCATTCGCTCTGGGCATATAGTTATCTATAAAATTATTGGTTAATACAGTTACTTCTGCCTTAGAAGAATTTCCAAGAGTAATCAGGGACATAGATAGTGCGCTCGCTTTCCTACAATACTTTATTTCCTTTTTGGAGATTATCTGAATTATAGCACAACATATTTTAAAAGAGAATAGTAAGATTTTCAGCCCCGTTTCATCCACAATGGGATGTGGATAATGTGGATAATGTGGAAAACTTACGTGGATAAAAATTATCGTAACCTGAAAAAAGGTGATTTTTGTAGATATTTGGGGAAATGTAATATAAAAAAATGTCGAATTATGTCAAGTGAATTATACACATAGAAATCCACACTGCAATGGAAGATAAAATGTGTATAACAATGTGGATAATGTGGATAACTTTCAAAATCACTGTAAATACAAGTAGTACAGGAGGGGGATAAAGTGTTTATAACTTTTTTAAAAGATGTTGGGATAAAAAGAACTGCAGGCTTAATGTCCTGCAGTCCATAAATATAATTATTTACCTAAGAGATGTTCTCCAATGTCTACCACATCTCCTGCTCCCATTGTGATCAGAAGATCACCCGGATTACAATGAGAGAGAAGGTAATTTTCAATCTCATCAAAAGTGGGGAAATATTCACACGGAGTTCCCAGCTTTAGTATCTCCTGCTGAAGGTCTTCTGAAGAGATTCCAATGGTATTGGTTTCTCTTGCAGCATAAATATCAGCCAGAACCACATGATCCGCAAGTGTAAGTGCACGGGCGAATTCAGGAAGAAGAGCTTTGGTACGGGTATATGTATGTGGCTGGAATACACACCAGATCTTCTGGTGGGGGTAATTCTTTGCCGCAGTAAGGGTAGCATGAATTTCTGTGGGATGATGGGCATAATCATCAATAATAGTAACTCCTCCTGTTTCCCCTTTGTATTGGAAACGGCGGTCCGTACCTGTAAAACTTCCAAGACCCCTGACAATCACATCATCAGAGATTCCAAGAAGTTCTGCCAGTGCAATGGCTGCCAGAGCATTGGAGACATTATGGATTCCCGGGACCTTCAGATAATAACTGCCTGTCCGTATATTATTTCTAAGTACATGGAAAGAGGCATGACCATATTTATCAAAGACAATATCGTCAGCCTGATATTCGGCATTATGTTCCAGACCATAGGTAATAACTCTGCAGGGAAGATCCTTGATAATATCCTCGTATGCAGGTGTGTCTGCATTGATGATCAGTGCACCGTCTGCAGGAAGAAGCATGGCAAAACGGCGGAAAGAATGTCTGATGTCTTCAATATCTTTAAAGAAATCAAGATGATCAGCATCCATATTCAGGATAACGCTGATTTTTGGAAAAAAGCTTAAAAAGCTGTTGGTGTATTCACATGCCTCCGTAACAAAGGTTTCTGATTTGCCCACCCGGATATTTCCTCCGATGGCAGGAAGAATTCCTCCTACGCTGATAGTGGGATCGCAGCCTCCTTCAAGAAGAATGTGGGATATCATAGAGGTAGTGGTTGTTTTTCCATGAGTACCGGAAATAGCAATAGGAGTATCATAGTTACGCATAATCTGTCCGAGAAGTTCAGCACGGGTAAGCATAGGAAGTCCCTTTTCTACTGCACAGGCATATTCAGGATTATCCGGATGTATGGCAGCTGTATATACTACAACTTTCACCTGGTCGCTGATGTTGGATGCTTTCTGACCATAAAAAATTCTGGCACCTTTCTGTTCCAGAGCCCGGGTAAGAGGACTTGGCTTAACATCTGAGCCGGAAATAATAAAGTTTTCCTCCAGGAGGATTTCTGCCAGACCACTCATGCTGATTCCACCGATTCCGATAAAATGAATATTCAGCGGTTTATGAAAGTCTATCTGATACATAATGTATTTCTCCTTAAATTTATTTGCTGTTTTATTATACATCCTGCAGGTAAAAATGAAAAGAGTTTCTTGGTAAGGTATTAAGGGTGAGATTGTAAAAAAATACCAAATAATATCAAATAAATGGGAAAAATATATAAAAAATAAGAAACATTATGGCATATATTTAAAAGACGTATACAATTACTATAAAAAATTTTTAAAATAGCAATAAAAATTGTAAATAATGTTCACTAATGGTAGGAAGTGTGATATAATTATACATCATAACTTACAAGAGGTGATTGCATGATAAAGAAAGAAATGATAGCCATGCTATTAGCTGGCGGCCAGGGCAGCAGACTGGGCGTACTTACAGAGAAAGTTGCTAAACCAGCAGTTCCTTTTGGAGGGAAATATCGTATTATAGATTTTCCATTAAGTAACTGTATTAATTCAGGTATTGACACAGTAGGTGTGTTAACTCAATATCAGCCGCTGAGACTGAACACTCATATCGGAATCGGTATTCCCTGGGATCTGGACAGAAACGAAGGTGGAGTAACTGTGCTGCCGCCTTATGAGAAGAGTACAAGCAGTGAATGGTATACAGGAACGGCCAATGCGATTTTCCAGAATATGGATTACATGGAACAGTATAATCCGGATTATGTCCTGATTCTGTCCGGTGACCATATTTATAAGATGGATTATGAGGTAATGCTTGATTTTCATAAAGCAAATAAAGCAGATATCACCATTGCATGTATGCCGGTACCTATGGAAGAGGCAAGCCGTTTTGGAATCATGGTGACAGATGATAAGGGAAGAATCACAGAGTTTGAGGAAAAACCGGAACATCCCAGCAGCAATCTGGCATCTATGGGTATCTATATCTTCAGCTGGCCGGTACTTAAGGAAGCTCTTATGGCATTGAAGAATCAGAACGGATGTGATTTCGGAAAGCATATCCTTCCATACTGTAAGGAAAAGGGAGAACGTCTCTTTGCTTATGAATATAACGGATACTGGAAAGATGTTGGAACACTGGGCTCCTACTGGGAAGCTAATATGGAGCTTATTGATATTATACCGGAATTCAATCTTTATGAAGAGTTCTGGAAGATTTACACGAAGGGTGACATTATTCCTCCTCAGTACATATCTGCTGATGCAGTGACGGACAGATGCCTTATCGGTGAAGGAGCGGAAATATACGGGGAAGTACATAATTCAGTAATAGGTCCTAATGTAGTAATTGGCAAAGGCAGTGTGATCCGTGATTCTATTATCATGCGCAATTCTACTATCGGAGAAGATGTTCAGATGAATAAGGCGATTGTTGCCGAGGATGTGATAATTGGTAATCATGTTGTGCTGGGATGCGGTGAAGAGGTGCCTAATGTTCTGAAGCCTGCAGTCTATGCTTTTGGTATTGCAACCATTGGTGAGCGAAGTGTCATTCCTGATAATGTACGGATTGGAAAGAATACAGCTATTTCCGGTATCACAACACCCGAAGATTATCCGGGCGGTGAACTGGCAGGCGGACAGGTAATTACAGCAAAGGACGGTGACAAGGCATGAGAGCGATCGGTATTATTTTGGCAGGCGGAAACAATAACCGCATGAGAGAATTATCAAATAAAAGAGCAATAGCGGCAATGCCCATTGCAGGAAGCTACAGAAGCATTGATTTTGCACTGAGCAATATGGCCAGCTCACATATTCAGAAGGTTGCTGTGCTTACACAATATAATGCCCGTTCTTTGAATGAACATTTAAGTTCCTCCAAATGGTGGGACTTTGGAAGAAAGCAGGGCGGTCTTTATGTATTTACCCCTACTATTACCAAGGATAACAATTTCTGGTATCAGGGAACAGCAGATGCCATTTACCAGAACCTTCAGTTCCTGAAGAACAGCCATGAACCATATGTTGTAATCGCATCAGGAGACTGCATTTATAAACTGGATTATAATAAAGTGCTGGAATATCATATTGCAAAGAGAGCCGACGTTACGGTAGTCTGCACAACGTGCAATGATCCTAATGAAATTGAACGTTTTGGTGTAGTCCGTATGAATGAGGATTGCAGAATTGAGGAATTTGAAGAGAAACCTATGGTTTCTTCCTATAATACCATTTCCACCGGAATTTATGTTATCCGCAGGAGACAGCTGATCGAGCTTATTGAGAAAGCTGCCCAGGAGGGACGTCATGATTTTGTAAAAGATATTCTGATCCGTTACAAGAATCTGAAGAGAATCTACGGATATAAGATTGATACATACTGGAGCAACATTTCCACAGCGGAAGCTTATTATAAAACAAATATGGATTTCCTTCAGCCGCAGATCCGGAACTTCTTCTTCAAACAGGAACCAACCATCAAGACAAAGATCGATGATCTGCCTCCGGCAAAATACAACCCTGGCGCACAGGTAAGAAACAGTCTCGTTGCCAGCGGATGTATTATTAACGGCACGGTAGAGAATTCTGTTCTGTTTAAAGATGTTTTTGTTGGAAATAACTGTGTGATCAAGAACTCGGTTATTCTGAACAATGTATATCTCGGCGATAACACCCACATAGAGAACTGTATTGTGGAAAGCCGTGATACCATCCGGGCTAATTCCTATTATTGCGGTGAAGGGGAAGTCAAAATAGTAATAGAGAAAAATGAACGGTATGTAATATAAAACATCGTATAAAAATAAACGGTCATATCAGTGACATGAAAGGAGCATTTATAATGAATATTACAGACGTGCGTGTGAGAAAAGTAACTAAAGAGGGAAAAATGAAGGCAGTTGTGTCCATTACCATTGATGATGAATTTGTGGTTCACGATATTAAAGTCATTGAAGGCGAAAAGGGCCTTTTTATTGCAATGCCAAGCCGTAAGGCTACAGACGGCGAATATCGGGATATTGCTCATCCGATCAATTCAGGAACCCGAGACAGAATTCAGAGAATCATTCTTGATAAATACAATGAAGTTATGGCAGCAGAACCAGAAGAAGCTTGATCCATACAGGAAAAATTCAGCGCTGTTCCCTTTGGGAACGGCGCTTTTTATTTGAATGATGCCAGGGTCAACAAGTCATAAAACCACTCATGTGCAAGCACAACGTGGTTTATGACCTTTTGACCCTGGCATCTTTGAATTTATGTATGAAATATGGCTAAATATTACATACTTATTACAAAAATTAATAAAAGGTGTTGATTTTTTTACAAAATATGATATACTTACCTTCATAGTAAAGGGATATGTCTGCTGACGCAGACATCACCATAAATCAAAGATGAAAGGTAATATATTCAATGAAGAAAAAAATTATTTCACTATTGCTTGCAGGTATACTTACTTTTTCTATGGGAACCACAGCATTTGCAACAGAAGATGAAATAGCATATATTCAGGCACAGAAGCAGGAAGCACAGGCCGGTCTGGCACAGACACAGGCGAATATTTCTGATCTTGAGAATAAGAAGCAGGAGCTGGACAGTTATCTTTCAGATCTGGAAGTGCAGTATCAGGAGTTGACTGACAGCATATCTGATCTTGGCATTCAGGCCGGAGAGAAAGAAAATCAACTGAAAAAAATCCAGAAAGAATTAAAAAATGCCGGTAAGGCTCTGGCAAATCAGCATGATGCCATGAAGACCAGAATTAAGTATATGTATGAGAAAGGTGGTACTTCCGTACTTGAGACTTTGCTTTCCTCTGCAAATCTGGCTGACTTCATAAACACTGCAGATCAGTTTTCAAGTGTGGCTCTTTATGACAGAAAAATGTTAAATAAATATGAGAAGCTTCAGAAGACTATTCAAGAGAAAGAAGCCCAGGCACAGGAGGAAAAGGAATCCATAGATAATCTGCTGGCAGAGCGCTCAGCTAAACAGCAGGAAATCCAGGAACTGGTGGACGCAACCCAAGCAGATATTTCTTCGTATGTGAATCAGATCAGCGCAAGCCAGGAAGAGGCAGAAGCACTGATCAGCCAGATATCCAGTGCAGATAATGATATAGCATTTCTTATGCAGCAGGCCGAGGAGGAAGCAGCACAGGAAGCTTATGCGCAGCAGGATGAAGATACAATTCAGGAAGATACACAGGAAACATATTCAGAGCAGGATACAGAAGAAAGTTATGAGGAAGAGGTTCCCGAAGTGGAAGTCTCCGAAGAAGATTCCAGCCAGGCTTCCCAGGATGCAGAGAGTTCAGAGGAAGGCCAGGCAGGTTCAGGGCAGGGCACTTATCTTGGCAAATTTACCCTGACAGCTTATTGTAACTGTGCACAGTGCTGTGGAACTGCCGGTAATCTTACGGCAAGCGGAACTGTCCCGGCAGCAGGACGTACTGTGGCAATGGCAGGGGTGCCTTTTGGAACTCAGCTTCTGATCAATGGAAATGTATATACAGTAGAAGATCTGGGAACACCTTATGGCCATGTAGATATTTTCTTTGATAATCATTCGGATGCTTTAAGTTTTGGCCTTCAGACGGCAGAGGTCTACCGTCTGAACTAGTACAGCAAAAAGGCTTTAATTCAGATTAGGAGCGCAGATTGGCCGATACCAGTACCCGCCTCGCATCCGGGGCAGTTCTATGGAGGTACTTTCTTTAAAGTATGGAAAACCGAACATATTGGCCATGAAACGTTCCTGCTGATTATACCCTCCGGGGATTCCCAGAAAATACTGTCCATTGCTTCTCAATCCCAGAAACAGATGGCCGAAATTATAATATCCGTATTGAAGAAAACGATTGTTCTGAAGAAAATTGCACTGTTTGGGAAAATATATCAGATCCCTGGGGTGAATTTTCCATGAGGTGATAAATTCCCCATCACTAAATGGATAGAATTCTTCACCAAAAGGCAATGAAACCGGAGCATCATCAGATAGATCATCTGTACTTTGCTGCTTTAACAGATCTGCTTCATCAGGTTTTTCCGGAATCGGATCTGCTTCTTCTTTTATATTCTCTTCAGTATCAGGCTGTTTCTGTATCGTATTGTTTTCAGATTCCTCAGGTATTTCTTTTTGAACAGGGACCGGTCCTTTTTCTGTTTTTTCAGGAACAGGCGGGGAAGGTTTAAATTCCTGAAAGTTTTCCGGACGGACAGGCATATCATCCCATTCGGTTCCAAAGAAACTGCCTGACTGAGTGATCAGTATGATTCCTCCCATTTGTCCAAAAGAAATGCCGGAATTACTCATGTTAAGAGAATTGCTTTCTATAAGACAGTTTACGGAATTGGTTTTTGTTTTACATGAGCCAAGATGAATCCCGTTTATCAGTCCATCTTTACGGATAAATCCATAAACATCGCATGGAATATCAGGAAGAATTCCCGGGCAGTTCAGGTGTACCTCCACAGTGCAGCGCTGTTCTTTCACTTCAACTTTAATGAAACCGCAGTTACGGCTTTTCTTTCCTTTGCTGTATTCATATACATATGCGATAAAACGCCGGTATCCGGACAAAAAAATACCCCCGTAATTTTTAATTCAATAATGTATATGAATCCTGGGAAAAAATATTCAGGAAGAAAATAAAAAAAGATTGACAAATGATGGGTTCTTTAATATAATAATGTTTGCATTGCGAAGCGTGGCTCAGTTTGGTAGAGCGCTGCGTTCGGGACGCAGAGGTCGTGGGTTCGAATCCCGTCGCTTCGACTGTATATGTGCCGGAAACCTGATGGTTTCCGGCATATTTTATGTCATAGGAAAGTACTCCATATTGTTCTATGAAGATTTCGAATTCCTATGATATAAAAATGGAATTTTATATGTGATCGCAGACAGGGAGACAAAAGGGTGACAGAGCAGGAAAAGTTTATGAAAGAGGCCATCCGTCAGGCAAAAAAAGCGGAAGCACTGGAAGAGGTGCCCATTGGGTGCGTAATTGTATGTGACGGAAAAATAATTGCAAGAGGTTATAACAGAAGAAACACCGATAAAAACACTTTATCCCATGCAGAAATGATTGCTATCAGGAAAGCATGCAGGAAACTTGGTGACTGGAGACTGGAAGGCTGTACCATGTATGTTACACTGGAACCATGCCAGATGTGTGCGGGCGCCCTTGTGCAGTCAAGAATAGATGAGGTTGTGATAGGATGTATGAATGCAAAGGCAGGATGTGCAGGCTCAGTTATGAATATTCTGCAGGTTGATACTTTTAATCATCAGGTTAAAATAACACAGGGCGTCCTGCAGGATGAATGCTCTGCTCTGATCTCAGATTTTTTCAAAAGACTGCGGGAAAAGAAAAAGGCTGAAAAAGCTTTGTTTAAGCTGCAGTCTAAGGGGGAAGAAAATGAAAAAAGAAACAATTAATGATATGACAGTGGGAAAACCTGTGAACCTCATTCTTCAGTTTATGCTCCCTGTATGTCTTGGAAATCTTTTTCAGCAGTTTTATAATGTGGCAGACTCTGTGATTGCCGGGCAGTTTATTGGAGTAAATGCTCTGGCTGCTGTGGGAAGTACGGGTTCACTTATGTTCTTTGTTACAGGCTGGCTGAATGGTCTCAGCAGTGGTTTTGCTATTATTGTTTCCCAGATGTTTGGGGCAAAGAAATATGACAGAATGCGTCATTATGTTGCCATGTCTGTCTATCTTATGGCTTTTTTTGCAATTATTATGACTATAGGATTCAGTATTGCCAATGTACCCATTCTTCATCTGATGAACTCTCCAGAAGAAGTTTTCCATGAAGTAACCGCATATATGGAAATTATCTATACGGGACTGATCGTAACAGCAGCCTACAATTCTCTGGCTGCATTTTTGAGAGCTTTGGGTGACTCCCGGTCACCTCTTTATTTCCTTATCATTTCCGCAGTGATCAATGTGGTTCTTGATATAGTTTTTATCATTTCCTTTGGAATGGGAGTGGAAGGATGTGCCTGGGCAACTGTGATCGCACAGGGCATTTCGGCAGTGTGCTGTCTGGTGTATATTATCAAAAAATTTCCAATCCTTCATCTGAAAAAGGGGGATTTCAGAATATCTTTTAAAAGCTTCGGACGCCTTTTGAACCTTGGAATTCCTATGGGACTTCAGTTTTCCATTACGGCAATCGGAACTATTATCGTGCAGAGTGCTGTGAATGTGTATGGGCCTGTGTATATGGCCGGGTTTTCGGCGGCTGGAAAAGTTCAGAATATTTTTGGAACTGTTTTTGTGGCATTTGGCGCGACCATAGCAACATATGTTGGGCAGAATCGTGGAGCAGGGAGAATGGACAGGGTAAAACAGGGGGTATTCTGTACTCAGGTCATGATCTTTATTTGGAGCGCAGCAGTTATGATCATGATGTTCTTTTTTGGAAAATATCTTGTCTATCTGTTCGTGAAATCATCGGAAACAGATGTGATCCAGGTTTCAGTTACATACTTTAGAGCTGTTTTCTGGGCATATCCGTTTCTTGGAAGCATTTTTCTGTACAGAAACACCCTGCAGGGGATGGGATATGGACTTGTGCCCATGCTTGGAGGTGTGTTTGAGCTTGTGGCAAGAACTGCCATCGTACTGACGGTGGCAGGCAGAACCTCGTTTAAAGGAGTATGCTATGCAGATCCTGCAGCCTGGATCGCAGCTCTTGTTCCGCTGGTTCCCTATTATATGCACGTGATGAAGAAATACAAAAATGTTGGCAAAACAAAAGCTCTGACTGAGTAATAAAATGTAATAAAAAAAGTAACATTAATCTCTGGAGGATGAATGTTACTTTTTGCGTTTACTCATATTTATTTCGCGCGCCGCACTTCGGAATGGTCCCATAGACGTTACCTCTACAGTTAACTCAGCTCAGGCACCCTTACGGCACACAGAAGGTTCTGCTTAGTGCTGCTGCATTCCTGCCCTGACACGGTTCACAGATTCCTGTTGCGTAAGACCCAAACGTCAACGCCACTTATAAAGGGCAGCTCCACAGGAGACAAGCCTCGGATTGGCATCACCCCTGCTGTAGCGGATTGCAGGTACAGGGCACCGCTATCTCCCCGGCTGCGCGGATTTTTATTATAAATGTTTTTGGTGTATTTGTCAATAGTTCCTGACCCCATTTGTGAAAGTTACAGAACGGTATTGTATGAAAAACGGAAATATTATATAATATGAAAAACAAATGCTGTCATCTGATAAAGTTGATACAGAAATGGAGGGTACTATCATGATTAAAAGAATAGGTATGCTGACCAGCGGCGGAGATTGTCAGGCTTTGAATGCTACAATGCGCGGTGTTGTAAAAGGGCTGACCAATAATGTGGACGAGCTGGAAGTTTATGGATTCGATGATGGATATAAAGGGCTTATATATGGAAAATACCGTATGCTCACATCCAAAGATTTTTCCGGAATCCTTACACAGGGTGGAACGATTCTGGGTACGTCCAGACAGCCGTTTAAAATGATGAGAGTTCCGGATGAGAACGGCCTTGATAAGGTGGAGGCAATGAAGCAGACATATTATAAACTTTGCCTTGACTGCCTGGTTATCCTTGGAGGAAATGGCACACAGAAGACAGCCAATCTTCTTCGCCAGGAAGGACTGAACATTATTCATCTTCCCAAAACTATTGATAACGATATATATGGAACTGATATGACCTTCGGCTTCCAGAGTGCTGTGAATATTGCCACAAATGCCATTGACTGTATTCATACTACGGCATCCTCCCATGGACGTGTGTTTATTGTAGAAATTATGGGACATAAAGTAGGATGCCTTACACTCCATGCCGGAGTGGCAGGAGGAGCAGATATTATCCTTATTCCGGAAATTCCATACGATATTAAGAAAGTAACAGAAGCAATCCGGAAACGTGCCAAAGCAGGCAAGCGTTTCACAATTCTTGCAGTTGCAGAAGGCGCTATTTCCAAAGAGGACGCAGAGCTGCCCAAGAAGAAATATAAGGAAAAACTGGAAGCAAGAGCTAAAAAATATCCTTCCGTTTCCTACGAGATCGCAGATCAGATCAATCAGGAACTGGGCTGCGAAGTGCGTGTTACAGTTCCGGGTCATACGCAGAGAGGTGGCGAACCCTGTCCTTATGATCGTGTTCTTTCAACCAGAATCGGAGCTGCAGCAGCTCAGGCAATTATGGACGGAGCATATGGCATCATGATTGGTATTGTAAATGGCAAGATCAAAAGAGTACCTCTGGAAGAATGCGCAGGCAAGCTGAAGATGGTTTCACCTAAGGATCAGACAGTGCTTGCAGCTAAACAGATTGGAATCAGTTTTGGAGATTAAAAAATGTACGCCGCGGAGATTTCTCTGCGGCGGCTGTAATGATAAGATAGGAGTTTGTTCATGAGTTATACTGCTCTTTACAGGAAATTCAGACCGGATAATTTTGCAGATGTGAAAGGCCAGGATCATATTGTGACCACATTGACCAATCAGATCAGGCATAACCGCATCGGACATGCATACCTTTTCTGCGGTACCCGGGGAACAGGTAAGACAACAGTCGCCAAGATTCTGGCGAAGGCTGTTAACTGTGAACATCCGGTTGACGGAAGTCCCTGTAATGAATGCGCCATGTGCAGGGCGATTCAGGCAGGAACATCCATGAATGTAATTGAAATTGATGCTGCATCCAATAATGGCGTGGATAACATCCGGGAGATCAGGGAAGAGGTTTCTTACCGTCCTACGGAAGGCAGATATAAAGTATATATTATTGATGAAGTTCATATGCTATCCACAGGAGCTTTTAATGCTTTGCTGAAAACTCTGGAAGAGCCGCCGTCTTATGTGATCTTCATTCTTGCTACCACAGAAGCCCATAA
Organism: Clostridia bacterium; assembly: GCA_028722515.1. Lineage (GTDB taxonomy): Bacteria > Bacillota > Clostridia > Lachnospirales > Lachnospiraceae > Blautia_A. The sequence goes on from JAQYGS010000007.1 coordinate 46,817, forward strand.
GATACCTGTTACGATTCTTTCCAGATGCCAGCGTTATGATTTTCACAGGATTTCAATTGATACAATTGCGGACAGATTGAATGAACTTCTTAAAGTTGAGGGAGTTCAGGCAGAAGAAAAAGCTGTCCGCTATGTGGCTAAAGTGGGCGACGGGTCTATGCGTGATGCTCTCAGCCTTTTAGATCAGTGCATAGCATTTTATCTTGGGCAGACTCTGACTTATGATAAAGTGTTGAATGTTCTTGGTGCTGTGGATACAGAAGTTTTCAGCAGACTTCTGCGAAAAATTATCAAGGGTGATGTAACAGGATCAATTAATATTCTGGAAGAGCTGATTACAGGAGGAAGAGAGCTGAACCAGCTCGTAGGGGATTTTACCTGGTACCTGAGAAACCTTCTTCTGGTAAAAACTTCTGAAAATCCAGAAGAGGCTATTGATGTCTCTTCTGAAAATATGAAGCTTCTTCAGGAAGAAAGTGAAATGATAAGCGTGGAAACCCTTATGCGCTATATCCGGGTTTTTTCAGACCTTTCCAACCAGATAAGATATGAAACTCAGAAGAGAGTTCTGGTAGAGATAGCATTGATCAAGCTATGCCGCCCTGCTATGGAAACGAACCTGGATTCCGTTCTGGATCGGATAAGAGTCCTGGAGCAGCGTATGGATGAAAGACCTGTGCAGCAGGTGCTTGTCCGTGAAACAGGGGAACATTCAGAAGATGACAGAACACTTGCAGAGGAACCTGAACCTCCCGTGAAGGCTGCACCTGAAGACCTGCAGAGAATCGTGGCAGGGTGGAAAGGAATTGTGAATCAGACTTCCGGGATGTTTAAACAGATGCTTCAGAAATCTGTACCCAAGTATAACAGAGATACAGAAGATCCTGTATTATATGTGGAATTCCAGGATTTTCTGGGAAAAACTTATGTAGATAATCCTGAGGCTGAAAAGGAACTTCAGGATATTATTATGGCACAGACCGGTAAGACGGTGGAAATCAGGATGCTGACAGCTGACAGTGCGCAGAATATAAATCTGTCACAGATTACAGTTGACCAGGCAATCCGTGAAAACATTCATATGGATATTGTTGTGGAAGAAGATCCTGATGATTATAAATAAAAATCGAACAAGGAGGAGGCCTTTATGGCAAAACGTGGAGGATTTCCCGGCATGGGAATGCCTGGAAATATGAATAATCTTATGAAACAGGCGCAGAAAATGCAGCGTCAGATGGAGGAGAATCAGAAAGCCCTTGAGGAAAAAGAATTTACAGCTTCCGCAGGGGGCGGCGCAGTTGAGGTTACTATTTCCGGAAAGAGAGAGGTAACGAAGGTTAAACTTCAGGAAGAAGTAGTAGATCCGGATGATATTGAAATGCTTGAAGACCTTATTGCTGCGGCAACAAATGAAGCACTGCGCAAGGTAGAAGAGGAATCGGCAGCAGTTATGTCCAGACTTACCGGTGGAGGACTGCCATTCTGATGGAATATTACAGCAGTCATATTAACAGACTGATCGAGCAGCTTTCCCATCTTCCGGGCATTGGTGCGAAATCAGCCCAGAGACTGGCATTTCATATTCTGAATATGCCAAGAGAACAGGTAGATCAGCTTACATCTGCCATAACGGACGCAAGAGAAAACGTACAATACTGTAAGTGCTGCTATACCCTGACAGATAAGGAAATCTGTCCCATATGCAGTAATCCGAAAAGAGACCATTCGGTAATTATGGTGGTAGAGAACACAAGAGATCTGGCCGCATATGAGAAAACAGGTAAATTTGAAGGAGTTTATCATGTGCTTCACGGAGCTATTTCTCCTATGCTGGGGATAGGACCGGATGATATCAGGCTTAAGGAACTGATGCAGCGCCTTTCACGTGACGAAGTAAAGGAAGTTATTATTGCCACGAATTCCAGCCTTGAAGGTGAGACTACGGCTATGTATATCAGTAAACTGATCAAACCTACAGGAATAAAAGTCAGCAGAATTGCAAGCGGAGTGCCGGTAGGCGGAGATCTGGAATACATTGATGAAGTAACACTTCTCCGTGCGCTGGAGGGACGTGTGGAACTCTGAAATTAAGGAGGAATCTTTTTGTCGAAAAAGAAAGCAACGTCTTCTGACGTGGCACAAAAGGCTGGAGTTTCCCAGGCAACAGTATCCATGGTTCTGAACAGAAAATATAATGTTTCTTTTTCAAAAGATACTGTGGAGCGGGTTGAACAGGCAGCGAGAGAGCTGGGGTATCAGCTTCCGGGAAGGAAAAGCAAAAAGGAGAATAAGAAGGAAAAACTGATAGTTGTTTTCTGTCCTACTCTCACAAGCCCATATTATGTGCTCCTTCTTCAGGGAATAGAATCTGTGGCTGATAAACAGGGATATGGTGTTTTTATCTGCAATACTCAGAGAGATGCACGGCTGGAGGAAAAATATCTTCGTATGATGGATACTATTAAGCCTCAGGGAATTATTTACAGCTGTAATCCTAATCCTGATTTTCAGATGCAGGTGGAAAAGCTTGCCCAGACGATTCCACTGGTAATTATCAGTAACAAAGAGAAAACTACAACAGTAGATGCCATCAATCAGGATAATACGGTGGTAGGGAAGATGATGGCACGCCACCTTCTTGACCTCGGACACAGAGACGTGGCTTTTATTACGCCGCCGCTGACAAGAAGACAGTGGCAGAGGACAAAGCGCGTCAGCGGATTTGTTAAAGAATTTGAAAAAGAAGGATTAGGGGATCACGTAATCATAAAAGCTGCTGATGAATCTATTGATTCCCAGATCCCCAGAATGGATTCCGAGTATTCCATGGGATATCAGCTGACTATGGAACTACTGCAGGAAGGAAGGAAATTCACTGCGATAGCCGGACAGAATGATATGATGGCCATTGGTGCACTGGATGCTTTGCAGGAAGCCAAGATACGTGTTCCAAGAGATGTGTCAGTAATCGGATGTGATAATATTTTTTATTCCGGTATCCGGAAAATATCTCTCACAACCATTGATCACTTTGTTGCGCTGAAAGGACAGGACGCCTGTGATATTATTATCCGTAAAATTGATGCAAGGGAAAGATCTCTTACAGACACGGCGCCTGTCAGTCTTTATAACATTGAATACACTCCCAAGCTGATATCCAGGAGGACGACGGCAAACGCCAAAATCTCTAAAAATGTATCGGAAAAAAATTAATTTTAATAAGCTGATTAGGAATTATTATTAATAATTTCTAACAAATACGAAATTAGAATCATAAATAAGGTATCTTATTTATAAAATTATTTATAAAATAAGTTATTATAAATAAAAAAATTATTAATAATTTTCCCTCCGCTTGACCTGAACGTAAAGTCTGATATAATGAAATTATCAAAAAAACACAGGATAAAAAAGCAAAAACAGGAGGGTTAAGCAATGAAATTTTTTATTGACACGGCGAAGGTAGAGGATATTAAGGCCGCTAATGATATGGGTGTTATCTGCGGCGTAACTACTAATCCATCTCTGATCGCTAAAGAAGGAAGAGATTTCAAAGAAGTAATCAAGGAGATCAGTTCTATTGTTGATGGTCCTATCAGTGGAGAAGTAAAGGCTACCACAACGGATGCTGAGGGAATGATCAGAGAAGGAAGAGAAATCGCGGCCATTCATCCTAATATGGTTGTAAAGATTCCTATGACTGCAGAAGGCCTGAAGGCTGTTAAAGTTCTTTCTGCTGAAGGAATCAAGACTAATGTTACTCTTATTTTTACTGCTAACCAGGCACTTCTGGCAGCAAGGGCAGGCGCGACCTATGTATCACCGTTCCTTGGAAGACTTGATGATATTTCTACAAGAGGAGTGGATCTGATCCGTGAGATCGCAGAGATGTTTGAGATTGCTGGCATTGAGACAGAGATCATTGCAGCAAGCATCAGGAATCCGATTCATGTTACAGACTGTGCACTTGCAGGTGCAGATATTGCCACAGTTCCATACAGTGTAATTATGCAGATGATCAAACATCCACTTACAGATGCAGGTATTGTGAAATTCCAGAATGACTATAAAGCAGTATTTGGTGAATAAGGAGATATTACCATAATGGAAAAATTAGAACTTCAGAAAATTGCAAACGAAGTCCGCAAGGACATCGTGACAGCAGTTCACGCTGCAAAAGCAGGACATCCGGGCGGATCTTTATCTGCAGCTGATGTCTTCACATATTTATACTTTGAAGAAATGAATATTGATCCTGCAGATCCGAAGAAACCGGATCGTGACCGTTTTGTTTTATCAAAGGGCCATACAGCACCGGGTTATTATTCCGTGCTTGCAGAGAGAGGATACTTCCCCAAGGAAGATCTGAAGACTCTGCGTCATCTGGGATCTTATTTGCAGGGACACCCTGATATGAAGCATATTCCGGGTGTTGATATGTCCAGCGGTTCACTGGGACAGGGAATTTCCGCAGCTGTGGGAATGGCTCTTTCCGCCAAACTGAGCAATGAGGATTATCGTGTGTACACTCTCCTGGGCGATGGAGAAATTCAGGAAGGACAGGTTTGGGAAGCATCTATGTTTGCAGGTGCTCATAAACTTGATAACCTTGTTGTGATCGTTGACAATAATGGACTTCAGATTGATGGAAGTGTTGCAGATGTATGCTCTCCATATCCAATTGATAAGAAGTTTGAAGCGTTTAATTTCCATGTGATCAATGTTGCTGACGGCAATGATATGGATCAGTTAAGGGATGCGTTTAATGAAGCAAGAGCTACTAAGGGAATGCCTTCAGCCATTATCTTGAAAACTGTAAAAGGCAAAGGCGTTTCATTTATGGAGAATCAGGTAGGATGGCATGGAAAAGCTCCTAATGATGAACAGTATGCCCAGGCAATGGCAGATTTGGAGAAAGTAGGTGAAGCATTATGTCAGAAGTAAAGAAAATCGCCACAAGAGCCAGCTATGGCAATGCTCTTGTAGAATTAGGTAAAAAACATGATGATCTGGTGGTTCTGGATGCTGACCTTGCTGCAGCTACTCAGACTGGTATTTTCAAAAAAGAATTTCCTGAGCGTCATATTGACTGCGGTATTGCAGAATGCAATATGGTTGGAATAGGCGCAGGACTTGCTACAACGGGTAAGGTTCCGTTTGTAAGTACTTTTGCAATGTTCGCAGCAGGACGTGCTTATGAGCAGGTTCGTAATTCTGTAGGTTATCCTAAGCTGAATGTAAAAATTGGCGCAACCCATGGCGGAATTTCTGTTGGAGAAGATGGCGCTACTCATCAGTGCTGCGAAGATTTTGCCCTGATGAGAGTTATCCCTGGCATGGTTGTTGCATGTCCTTCGGATGACATTGAAGCCAGAGCTCTGGTGGAAGCTGCGTATGAACATGTAGGACCTGTATATATGAGATTTGGACGTCTTGCTGTTCCTGTAATCAATGACAGACCAGATTATAAATTTGAACTTGGTAAAGGCATTGTGCTTCGCGAAGGCAAAGATATTACTATTATTGCCAATGGACTCTGCGTGGCACCTTCTCTGGAAGCTGCCGAAAAACTTGCGGCTGATGGAATTGATGCAAAAGTGATCAATATCCATACTATCAAACCTCTGGATGAAGAACTTGTAGTTGCAGCTGCAAAAGAAACAGGAAAGGTTGTGACAGTCGAAGAGCATTCCATCATTGGAGGTCTTGGCGGTGCTGTATGTGAGTGCCTGTCAGAGAAAGCTCCTGTTCCGGTTAAGAGAATCGGTATCAATGATGTCTTTGGTGAATCAGGCCCTGCACCTGCACTTCTTGAAAAATATGGCCTTGATGCAGAAGGTATTTATAAGCAGGTTAAGGCATTTGTATAACACAAGATTCCCTGTGTGATAGTATCTGCCATGGAAATAACGGTAGACAGGCGGGTGGTTTGGAGTGTAAGCTGTTCCAGAACTCCTCCTATGTTTACAATTCCAGTGATATGAATATCACCTACAGGAGGCAGTTCCTTTTGAACTCCCGCACCTGGGTAAAGTGCACCACTTCCAATGGTCACATATCCCAGGTGCTTTTTTTGTCCCAGAGAAGCATCTATGGCAATGATCAGCCCGTCAGGATGTGCGGATTTGATATTTCTTGAAATTTCAGGCAAATTCAGTGCATGTACAGGCTGTTCCAGAGTTCCGTATACATAAATTCCCTTCATATCCAGGTGGCTCAGCTGCTGACCTATATAGGGCCCCAGACAGTCACCGGTCACTCTGTCAGTTCCAATACATAAAAAAATCAGCTCTGACCATCTTCCGGGATGATGAAGTATACATTTTTTCAGAATATATGCGATCTCCTTGGAAGAGTTTTCTTTTTGGGAATTAATATAAAATACCATGAATAGTCCTTTCTGAAAGTTCTTTTTGTTTCATCATATCCCAAAGAAGAATGAATTATGCATAGTGCAAAATGTGTCGCTAAATTCTTATAAATATGTCTTACAATGTGATAAAATCCGCGTTTTCCATATGATATGCTGATACCCGAAGGGGTGATAGGACATGATAGAAGTCATTTATAAGGATGAAAATCAGGATACCCGGGAAAATGAAGGAATGTTTGTTCTTCCCAGAAACATACGTCAGATCGGTCAGATACGGGATGACTGTAAAATTTACATGGAAGACTACGTTTATACGTTCCTGGTGCGTCTGTCCAGATCAGGAGAAAAAGATGAACAGAATGCAAAAGTTGCAGTATTTACAGGGGAGACGCAATGGAGAGACGGTACTGTTTATTTTTTTATTAAAGGTGCTATTATGACAGAAGATATGGAAGCTGCTCAGGATCATATTGATTTTTCAAAGGAAATCTGGGAAAAGATCAATGAGGAACAGAAAACATATTTTGAGAACCAGGAGATCATAGGATGGTTTTTCTCTCAGCCTCAGCTTGCACTGGAACCATCGGAACTTTTTACAAAAGTTCATCTAAAATATTTTGGGGGAGAAAAGGTACTCATGCTAATGGAACCTCAGGAACGTGAGGATGCTTTTTTTCGATATGAAAATAATTCTATGGTACGTCTTGGGGGATACTATATATATTATGAAAAAAATCCTTGCATGCAGGAATATATGCTGGAAAAAAATAAAGAACTTGAAAATGAACCAACAGAGAAAGTTGAGGATGATGCAGTAAAAAATTTTCGCAAAATAATTTCAGATAAAAAGGACACAAAAAAGGAACAGGAGACATCTTCTGTTTTTTCTTATGTTGCGACAGCGTGCCTGATTGCGGCGGTACTTGCAGCAGGATTTAATTTTTACAGAAATTATCGAAATCTGAATCAGAATCCGGAGAAGGAGGAGAGCAGAACAGTGTCCTCTGTGATTTTGGAAGAGACCACACCAGTTCCATCTGTATCTGAGAAACCCAAAATCACAAGTACCCCGATTCCTGAAAAGACTGTCCTGCCTGAAACCAGTAAAAATAAAAAAACGACAGAAGAAGTATCCAGTACCTCCGCTCAGATATATCAGGAGGAGGCAGATACACGAAAAGCTCAGAAAAGAGTCAGGGAGGAAGCGGAAAAGGAAAACCAGGCAGCAGTTTCTGCCTCTGCCCATGAAACCTATGTAATTCAGCCTGGTGATACTTTATATCAGATCAGCATGGACAGATATGGAAATACCAGTGCAATTAAAGCAATCTGTAAACTGAACAAAATGAGCGTAGACCAGATCATTTATCCGGGACAAATAATTGTATTACCTTAGAAAGATGTGTTATAATGAAAGGCAGTAAAATGTGAAAAAGAACAGATAAGATAAGGAAAAGATAAACAATGGCTAATACTATAAAAAAAATGATAAGAAAGCATAAAAAGAAAAAGCTCATGGCTCAGAAGGCCAGGCTTGCCAGACAGCAGGGAAAGATTGAAACAGAAAAAGAGAAGGATGATTATCAAACCAGACTTTCAAAGCATAAAAGAAAGGTGGCTAAGAAAACTCTTATAACTGTTACTGCTGTAATTGTAATCGTGGCGGCTTTCATCATCTATATGGAAAAAAGAAGCTATCATAATTATAAAATTCTGCAGACAAGTGAACAGGAGGATATAGTTTCCACAAATTATGTGGAAATGGAAGGCAATATCCTTAGATACAGTCCGGATGGTGTTTCACTCGTTTCAAACAAAATGGAAACGCTCTGGAGTGAAACGTATTCAATGCAGAATCCTGTTGCAGACGTACAGGGCTCCAGAGCGGTAATTGCTGATAAAGATGGAAACAGTATTTTTATGTTTGATAAAAACGGTAAAACAGGGAATGTTACCACATCTTATTCTATCGTCAAGGCAAAAGTGTCTGAAAATGGGTTGGTAGCGGCTATTCTGGATGGCGGTGATGATACCTGGATAAATTTTTACAGTTTTGACGGAAGCTTGATCGCAGAAAATCAGACAAGAATAGATGATCCGGGTTATCCCCTTGATGTTGCCATATCCGACAATGGCGTGATAATGATGGTAACTTATCAGTTTGTGGATGGAAATGATACAACAAGTTATGTGGCATTTTATAATTTTGGCGATGTTGGACAGAATGAGGACGACAGAATCGTAAGCGGATATAAATATAAAGGAGTCGTAGTGCCTCAGATTGAATATCTGGATCAGAATCGCAGTATAGCTATAAGAGATGATGGCTTTACCCTGTACAGAGGAGGACAGATCCCTAAGGAGGTTAAAACCATAAAGGAAGATAAGGAAATCGTAAGCACATTTTTTGACGACGACCTGGTAGGCCTTGTGTTTAAAAACGACAGTAAAGATAAACTATATACCATGAATGTGTATAAATTGGATGGCACACTGAAATTCAAAAAAGATTTTAATATTCCTTATACTACAATAAAAATGAGTGACGGGAACATTCTGATGTACAATAGCTCCCAGATATGCATTATGAACAGCAAAGGGGTTCAGAAGTATATGGGGGCAGTTGATGGAACGGTGAAGAATTTCTTTAAGATAGGGTGGAACAGGTACATCCTTGTATCAGACGGCGGAGTAAACCTGATTAAACTGAGTTAGGGGGATATTTTATGACCATAACATGGCTGGGAATTGTGGCGCTTGTTTTACTGGGGCTTTCCTGCTATGCCGGGTACAGGCGCGGTCTGATACGTGAACTGGTATCTATGTTCTGTGTAATCCTTTCAATCGTGATTGTCTGGTTTATAAACCCATATGTGAATCAGTTCCTTCGGGATAATACAGGAATATATGACACAGTACAGGAAAGCTGCAGTAAATTTGTGGAAGGAAAGAGCAATGAATCCGAAAAAGAGGATGGAGAGGAACAGAATGATGTGATCAAAAACCTGAATCTTCCATCACTTCTGACAAATGGAATTTCTGAAAATAATACGGCTGATGTATACTCATATTTGTCGGCAGATACTTTTTCGGAGTATCTGGCGCATTACCTTGCGGAGATTGTGATTAATGGCCTATCTTTCCTGGTTTCATTTATTCTGTCTACACTTTTAATAAGATGCATAACCTGGGCAGCTGATCTGATAACCAGGATTCCGGTTATAAAAGGTGTAAATAAAATAGCCGGGGCACTTTTCGGACTGATAAAATTCGTGGTCATTATCTGGATATTATTCCTTATCTTAACTGTACTATGTAATACAGCCATTGGACAAAACGGATTGAAGCTGATCAGGCAGGATCAGCTGCTTAATTATCTCTACAACAAGGATATTCTTATCAGAATCTTTTTGAACGTATTTTATATGAAATAAAAAGAAAAAAATTGGAAAAAAGTGTTGACATTCTTTTTTATATATGATAAATTAAATGAGATGTCAATGAAACAGCAGATTGTGTTTGAAAAAACTTTTTGAAAAGAGCAAAAAAATGCTTGACAGAGTCGAAAGAACATGATAAACTGAATAAGCTGTCGTAAGACAGAAAACCTTGATAACTGAACAGTGAAACACATACGATTCTCGAAAATTCTAAACATTCAAGAACGGTTGAAGAAACCAAAAACAGTAAAGACGAGAGATAACTAAGCTGGTTGGTTGTCTTGAGTGCATCAAACATTTAATCA
>JAQYGS010000008.1 GCA_028722515.1 Clostridia bacterium
CGTTGACGGCCTTGGTGATAAAGAAGAAATTGCCAACCGTGTTGCACAGATCCGTGCTCAGATCGAAGAAACAAAATCTGACTTTGACAGAGAAAAATTACAGGAAAGACTTGCAAAACTTGCAGGCGGCGTAGCAGTTATCCGTGTTGGCGCAGCTACAGAGACAGAGATGAAAGAAGCAAAACTTCGTCTGGAGGATGCACTTGCAGCTACTAAGGCAGCAGTTGAAGAAGGAATCATCGCAGGAGGCGGATCTGCATATATCCACGCTTCCAAGGAAGTTGCCAAACTTGCAGCTACTCTTGAAGGAGATGAGAAGACAGGTGCCAACATTATCCTGAAAGCACTGGAAGCTCCATTATATCGTATTGCAGCAAACGCAGGACTGGAAGGCTCCGTGATCATCAACAAAGTAAGAGAATCTGAACCAGGTATTGGCTTCGATGCCCTGAATGAAAAATATGTAGATATGGTTGGAGAAGGAATCCTTGATCCTGTTAAAGTTACAAGAAGTGCTCTTCAGAATGCTACAAGTGTTGCATCTACACTTCTTACCACAGAATCTGTTGTGTCCAATATCAAAGAAGATACACCTGCACCTGCAGCTAACCCGGGAATGGGCATGATGTAATATCTGATAAATTATAAAACTTTAATATTTAACGGGACCACCGTCGTAGACGATGGTTCCGTTTTGTGTTATAATTACATTCAGATTATCCGGTTATACGGACAAAACCATAAGAAAAAGGAGAGTACAATAAATGAGTGATCTTTATACTGAATTGCTGGTTAAGAAAGAGCGGACTGCCAAGGATAACCTGCTCAGATATGGACTGATGGTTCTTACAGTGATTGCTGCTGTTGCAGGAATTTTTATCCATCCTGTTATACTTCTTGCAGCTCTGGCATTTGGAATTGGCTGCTACTTTGCTTTTATGAGGACAGATGTGGAATATGAATACCTGTTTGTTAATGGAGATATGGATGTAGATATGGTTATGTCCAAATCTAAAAGAAAAAGGGTGCGCAGCTTTAAGATAACAGAAGCAGATCTTGTTGCACCTGTAGATTCGCACAGAATGGATTATTATAATGGCAGCCAGAATATGAAAGTATACGATTATTCTTCAGGCAATCGAGAACATAAGAGATTTGCCGTAATTACAAGAGTTGATAATCAGAACTGTAAGATCATTATTGAACCGGATGAGAAACTGGCACAGGCTATGAAAAATTCAGCCCCAAGCAAAGTTTTTTTGGATTGACAGAACATTATATTTTTGATAAACTGTTACAACATAGCAAGACAAAGAATCTCGTTTCACGGGGTTCTTTCTTTTCAATAACATAAAATACAAAATTCATATTACGCAAGGGAGGAAATACAATGGGTACTATCGTTGGTGAAGGTATTACTTTTGATGATGTGTTGCTCGTTCCGGCATATTCAAAGGTAATTCCCAATCAGGTAGATGTCACAACTTATCTTACAAAAAAAGTCAAATTGAACATTCCTTTAATGAGTGCGGGAATGGATACTGTAACGGAACATCGTATGGCCATTGCTATGGCAAGACAGGGCGGCATTGGTATCATTCACAAGAATATGTCTATTGAACAGCAGGCGGAAGAAGTGGACAAGGTAAAGCGTTCCGAGAACGGAGTCATTACTGATCCTTTCTTTTTATCTCCCGAGAATACACTGAAAGATGCCGATGATCTTATGGCTAAATTCCGTATTTCCGGTGTGCCCATCACAGAGGGCAGGAAGCTGGTTGGAATCATTACCAACCGTGACCTTAAATTTGAAACAGACTATTCTAAGAAAATTAAAGAATGTATGACTTCAGAGGGCCTGATCACAGCGAAAGAAGGAATTACTCTGGAGGAAGCCAAGAAGATTCTGGCGAAATCACGTAAGGAAAAATTACCCATTGTAGATGATGATTTTAATTTAAAAGGCCTGATTACCATCAAGGATATTGAGAAGCAGATCAAATATCCTCTGGCTGCCAAAGACGAACAGGGACGTCTTCTCTGTGGCGCTGCAGTTGGAATTACTTCCAATGTTCTTGCACGTGTGGAAGCACTTGTAAAAGCCGCTGTGGATGTGATCGTAGTTGATTCCGCCCATGGACATTCAGAGAATATTTTAAGAGCTGTCAGAGAGATCAAAGCCGCATATCCTGACGTGCAGGTTATTGCAGGAAATGTGGCAACAGGTGCAGCTACCAAGGCTCTGATCGATGCAGGTGCAGACGCTGTGAAGGTAGGTATCGGACCTGGCTCCATCTGTACTACACGTGTAGTTGCAGGTATTGGCGTTCCTCAGATAACGGCTGTTATGGACTGCTATGAGGTTGCCAATCGTTTTGGAATTCCTATTATTGCCGATGGCGGAATCAAGTATTCTGGAGATATTACCAAGGCCATTGCGGCAGGTGCCAATGTGTGTATGATGGGAAGCATCTTTGCCGGTTGTGATGAGAGCCCGGGAACCTTTGAACTGTATCAGGGAAGAAAATATAAGGTCTATCGTGGCATGGGTTCTATTTCAGCTATGGAGAACGGCAGCAAGGACCGTTACTTCCAGGAAGATGCCAAGAAACTTGTTCCGGAGGGAGTAGAAGGACGTGTGGCTTATAAGGGAATGGTAGAAGATACTGTATTCCAGCTTATGGGTGGTCTTCGCTCCGGAATGGGATACTGTGGTGCCGAGAATATTGAGATGCTTAAGACTACCGGTAAATTTATCAAGATTTCCGCTGCATCCCTTAAGGAATCACATCCTCACGACATTCATATCACGAAAGAGGCTCCTAACTACAGTGTAGATGACAAATAAAGAATAAATTCTGTCTTGAAATATGAAATAAAGTATTGTACTATAATAACGATGTGAGAAACTATCACAATAGCTGCATGACTGGCGGAAGTAGGAGTACCTACAGGGAGTGCAGGGAATATATGTGAGCCGACCGCCTGGGCAGCCTGGAGAGAAAGGGCTTCCCAGGCTTTTTTATGGAAAAAAGGAGAAAGATTATGGAAATGTTATCCCTGGAAAAAGAACTGATAGAGAATTCCTATCCCGGAAGAGGAATTGTCATTGGACGTTCTGCAGATGGCAAAAAGGCTGTGACAGCTTATTTTATCATGGGCAGAAGTGAAAACAGCAGAAACCGTGTGTTTGTGGAAGAGGGAGAAGGAATCCGCACTCAGGCTTTTGATCCTTCCAAACTTACAAATCCCAGCCTTATCATTTATGCACCTGTCCGTGTTCTGGGAAATAAGACGATTGTAACAAATGGTGATCAGACGGACACTATCTTTGATGGAATGGATAAACAGCTTACTTTTGAGCAGTCTTTAAGATCCAGGGAATTTGAACCGGACGGTCCTAACTATACACCACGTATTTCAGGTGTTCTCCATGTTGAAGGTGGGAAGTTCAGTTATGCCCTGTCTATTCTGAAGAGTAATAATGGAAATCCGGATTCCTGTAACCGGTATACTTTTGCATATGAGAATGCACCGGCAGGAGAGGGACATTTCATTCATACTTATAAATGCGATGGCAATCCTCTTCCAAGTTTTGAAGGAGAACCCAAACTTGTGGCCATACCTGATGATCTGGATGAATTTGCAGGGATGCTCTGGAACAGCTTAAATGAAGATAACAAAGTTTCTTTATTTGTAAGATACATTGATATTGAAACAGGGAAGTATGAAAGCAGGATCATTAACAAGAATAAATAATCTGTCAGAAAAAACGGAGGAATAAATCGTGAAAGAATTTGAATTAAAATATGGCTGTAACCCCAATCAGAAACCTGCCAGAATTTATGTGGCTGATGGCTCCGAACTTCCAGTAAGCGTTCTTTCAGGAAGACCGGGATATATTAACTTTCTTGATGCTTTAAACGGATGGCAGCTTGTCCGGGATCTGAAAAGGGCAACCGGCCTGCCTGCTGCAGCTTCTTTTAAACACGTATCTCCTGCCGGAGCAGCTGTTGGTCTTCCTCTTACAGAAACTCTGGCAAAAATTTACTGGGTAGATGATATGGACTGGAAGAACTTTTCCCCACTGGCCTGTGCCTATGCCAGAGCAAGAGGGGCAGACAGAATGTCTTCCTTCGGGGATTTCATTTCCCTTTCTGACGTGTGTGACAGAGATACAGCACTTCTCATTAAACGGGAAGTGTCTGACGGTGTGATCGCACCAGGATATACGAAGGAAGCTCTGGAAATTCTAAGCGCAAAGAAAAAAGGAAATTATAACATTATCCAGATTGATGAAAATTATGTTCCCGCTCCTCTGGAACACAAGGAAGTATTTGGTGTTACCTTTGAACAGGGCCGTCAGGAACTGGTGATTGATGACGCAATGCTTGCCAATATTGTGACAGACAATAAGAACCTTACAGAAGAAGCAAAGCGTGATATGAAGATATCCCTGATCATTTTGAAATATACTCAGTCCAATTCCGTATGCTTTGTAAAAGACGGACAGGCTATCGGAGTAGGCGCCGGACAGCAGTCACGTGTACATTGTACCCGCCTTGCAGGACAGAAGGCAGATAACTGGTATCTCCGCCAGTGTCCCAAGGTGCTTGCACTTCCGTTTAAAGATTCCATTTCCCGTGCAGAGAGAGATAATGCCATTGATGTTTATATCGGGGATGAATATATGGATGTTCTGGCAGACGGAGAGTGGGAGAATACCTTTACTTCCAGGCCTGAGGTATTCACCAGGGAAGAAAAAAGAGCATGGCTGGATCAGATGACAGAGGTAACTCTTGGTTCCGATGCATTTTTCCCATTCAGCGATAACATTGAACGTGCTCATAAAAGCGGAGTTAAGTATGTTGCTCAGCCGGGTGGTTCTGTCCGTGATGATGCGGTGATCGAAACCTGCAATAAATATAATATGGTCATGAGCTTTACAGGAATCAGACTGTTCCATCATTAATATTTCATTAAATTATTTCAGGCTGCGGGAAAGTCAAAGGTATTTTCCTCAGCCTGAATTTTATTTTACAGGAGGAAGAAACTGATATGAAAAATTTTGAATATTTTACGCCCACAAAAATCATATTCGGAGAGGACACTCATTTACAGACAGGATCTCTTCTGAAATCATATGGAGCCAAAAAAGTCCTGATCCACTATGGAGGCCACAGTGCCGTTAAGTCCGGACTTCTGGAACAAATACAGACAAGCCTCAAGGAAGCAGGTATCTCTTATGTAACACTTGGAGGTGTGGTTCCCAATCCTCACCTTTCCCTTATAAGAGAAGGCATTGAATTATGTAAAAAAGAAAATATTGATTTTATTCTTGCTGTTGGAGGGGGAAGCGTAATTGATTCTGCCAAAGGAATCGGGTATGGCGTTGCAAATCCCTGGACAGATGTATGGAATTTTTATCTGAAGAAAGAGACACCTACCGACTGCCTTCCTATAGGGGTAATTCTTACCATTGCTGCCTCTGGCAGTGAAATGAGCAGTTCCAGCGTAGTTACAAATGAAGAAACAAAACAGAAACGAGGAAGCTCCAAGACAGATCTCTGCAGGCCCAAATTTGCAATTCTAAATCCAAGGCTTACCTTCACGCTACCTCCATACCAGACTGCAAGCGGATGTGTGGATATCCTAATGCATACTATGGAGAGGTACTTTGTAAATATGGACACTCTGGAGATCACAGACAGCTTAAGTGAAGCTCTTATGAAGACAGTGATTCATAATGCTCCCATACTTATGGAGGAGCCGGATAATTATAAGGCAAGGGCAGAGGTTATGTGGGCAGGAAGTCTTTCTCATAACGGGCTTACCGGATGTGGCACAGGAAGTGGTGACTGGGCATGCCATCAGCTGGAACACGAACTTGGAGGAGTTTATGACGTAACTCATGGCGCAGGACTGGCTGCCCTGTGGGGAAGCTGGGCACGTTACGTTTATACGGAAAACCCCGGACGGTTCGCCCAGTTTGCTTCTAATGTACTAAACATTTCTCAGGGGGAAAATGATGAACAGAATGCACTTGCAGGCATCCAGGCAATGGAAGATTTCTTTCACTCAATTCATATGCCTGTAAATCTTCATGAACTTGGTCTTCATCTTACAGAGGAAGAAATCCATGATCTGGCATTTCGGTGCAGTTTTGAAGACACCAGAACCATCGGTTCATTCAGGAAATTAAACAGAAATGATATGGAAAAAATTTATCTTATGGCCCGGTAGGAAAGGAAATTGATAACAGATTCCCACCGGGCAGGGGAATCATTCAAGGAGGTATACTTCTGTATAGTACACTCCCTTGGATTCCCCTTCTGCATGGGTTGCTACATAGATATCAATACAGTTGCGCTTAATGGCACCTCCACAGTCTTCAGCAACATAAACCTGGCCATTGATCACTACCTTTGAACCATAGGGAATCTGTGTGGGATCCACTGCGATGGTATGGTTTGTCACAGCTGTCTTTCCAGTGGATGTGACACCATTGGCCCATGGCCCGCAGCAGATACTGCAGGGACAGTAATGGGTGATCCGGAAGGTTCCAAGTGGTTTCAGAACAGCATCTGAAGATACGGCAACAGGGGTTCCTACCTGAACGCCGTCCACTGCCTTGTCTCTGGGCGCAGTTACACCATTGACTGCTTCGGCAAAAATGCCTGTTCCTTTGCTCTTGTGGATCATACCGGCTTTTTCCCCATCTACTTCCACAATCTCGTTCTCCTGAGTTTCTGTCTCTGGTGAAACATTTTTTTCCAGAACGGTGGTGGGAATATAACCTATGTCTTCACTGCCATCTTTTTTGGTATAGTATATCTGGCTCCATATTTTATTAATGGTCCGGATACGTTTTACCTTATCCTGCTGAAGTATTTCACCAACTATCTCTCCATCTTTCCGTCCTGGATAATCAAGAATATTGCTGTCAGAAAGAGCCTGGAAAGTTCCTTTGGCAGTTTTTATCCTGTCGTTGTCGTTTATCTCTTCTGTAGAAACATAGCCTATGATTTTTTCCTTACCGGTTCGATCATAAACCACCTTGCTCCATCCGTTGTCACAGACGGCCACTCTTTCAACCTGGGTGCCAAGGTACAGTTTCCTGAGTTCCTTTCCGCTGTTCCCAGGATTGGAACGAATGTATGCAGTTTTTGAAGATATGGAAACGGTGTCTGATTCGGCTGCAGCATTGACTGCGTTTCCACTTCCGTCATCTATCTGAAAAATCCTTACAGGTATATTTTCTTCCTCACATTTCAGGATGCTTTCATTATAATCCGGAATCCTGGCCCAGACAGAAACAGGCATCAACATAAGGAAGAAGCTAAGCCCGGCCATAAATATTTTCTTCATAATCCAAATCTCAACTCCTTTGCGGTTACTTTTCTCTAAGAACTTTTTTATCATAGCATACCCCTTGTCTTTTTTCAATTTGGCTGGTTCATTGTTCTTAAAAAATTCAGATTTATAAAAAGTTAAAAAAATATTTGACAATCTGATCGTTTTATAGTATTATATCTTTTGTCGTCAGAGAAAAGGATGACGAGAGGAAATGCGATAGTGGCGTAGTTGGTAACGCGCGACCTTGCCAAGGTCGAGACCGCGGGTTCGAGTCCCGTCTATCGCTCTTATGAGACATCAGTATTGAGCTGATGTCTTTTTTAATCAGGAGGGACAGATTCCTGACTCATTTGCGAGTCATGGATTCTGTCCCTCTTGACTACTGCCCATATTTAATTATAATTAAAGTAAGGGTGGATATAATATTATGATGCCAGGGTCAAAAGGTCATAAACCACGTTGTGCTTGCACATAAGTGGTTATATGACTTGTTGACCCGCCCCCAAAATGAGGATAAAAGTGGGACGCACGTCCCACGATATCCGAATTTGGGGGCAGGGTTGAGGGAGTGCGAAGCACGGAACAATCCGTAAGGCATCTTCTGACCTCAATATCATATTTATTGTGCGTGGAAAGAACAGTAACATTTTTATCCCCCTGCTGCGTATTGTGTATACAAAAGAAAGCAGGTGACAAAATTGGAAAAAATGATTATAATAGGGGCAGGTCCGGCAGGCATATCCGCTGCATTATATGCTGCAAGGGGAAATATGAATCCTCTGGTGATAAACAATGGCATCGGTGCATTGGAGAAGGCTGAGAAAATAGAGAATTATTACGGTCTTGAACATCCTCTTTCCGGCAGGGAGCTGTTTGAAACAGGAATTCATCAGGCACAGGAACTGAATGTGCGGATTCTGGATGCTCAGGTACTTGGAGTGGAAGGATTTGATACCTTTACGGTGAAAACCACTCAGGGGAATTTTGAAACCCAGAGTCTGATCCTGGCAACAGGAAGCAAGAGAGCAGATCCCGGCATTCCCGGTGTGAAGGAATTCGAGGGAAGAGGGGTAAGCTATTGTGCAATCTGTGATGCCTTTTTCTACAGAGGGAAGGACGTAGCAGTTCTGGGAAACGGAGATTTCGCCATGCATGAGGCGAAGGAGCTTTCCAATACAGCAGCTTCCGTTACTATTTATACAGATGGGAAGGAGCCACAATTTTCCCCGGAACCATCCATAGCTGTTAACACGATGAAGATTCAGTCTGTGGAAGGTGATGAGAAGGTATCAGGGATACGTCTTGCATGTGACATGCAGGCACAGGATACAGAAAGCAGTTCTTTCTGTCCTGCAGACGGAGTATTCATTGCACTGGGAACAGCAGGAAGCGCTGAGATTGCCCGTCAGATGGGTGCCGAACTTACTGAAAAAGGAAATATTAAAGTAAATGAGAATATGGAGACAACGATTCCGGGCCTATATGCTGCAGGTGACTGTACCGGCGGACTCCTTCAGATAGCCAAAGCTGTCTATGAAGGATGTCAGGCTTCTATTCAGGCAGGAAAGTATGTCAGAAGTTTAAATTCAAAGTAAAAGGAGAAAAAAATGGCTAAGAAAATTACAACAGCAAATTTTGAAACAGAAGTATTGAAGTCAGAGAAACCTGTACTGGTTGATTTCTGGGCAACATGGTGTGGCCCATGCAGGCGTCAGGCTCCCGTTGTGGAAGAGCTGGCTGAGGAAGGCTATGAAGTAGGTAAGGTAGACGTAGACCAGGAACCGGCTCTTGCTCAGCAGTTTCGTATTATGAGCATCCCTACCCTTGTAGTGTTTAAGAACGGACAGGAAGCAGAGAGATTTATCGGACTTACTTCCAAGGCAGATCTGAAACAGGCTCTGGAAAACTGACAGAAAATGAAGATTCTATTAGTGGCAGTGAATGCCAAATATATCCATTCCAATCTGGCGGTGTATGATTTGCAGGCATATGCAGCCAGGTATGAGGAGTATATTGTTTTGAGGGAGTATACCATTAATCAGCCTAAGGATCATATTCTGAGAGATATTTACCTGGAGCAGCCTGATGTGGTATGCATTTCCTGCTATATCTGGAACATTTCTTTTATAAAGGAATTGATCTGTGATCTATGTAAAATTCTTCCGGGCACTGCATTCTGGGCAGGGGGCCCGGAAGTTTCTTTTGATGCTGAGGCATTCCTTAAAAATCAGCCGGAATTTACCGGGGTGATGATGGGAGAAGGAGAGGAGACTTTTCTGGAGCTGGCGGGCTATTATATTGAACGTTCACCTGAAGAACTGTCTCAGATTCCCGGTATCTGTTACAGAAATCAGCAGGAAATTTACAGAAATGAACTTCGGGAGGTACTGGATCTTAATAAGATTCCTTTTGTATATGAGAAGCTTCCGGAGTTCAGGAATCGGATCATCTATTATGAAAGCAGCAGAGGCTGTCCTTTTTCCTGCAGCTACTGTCTTTCCTCCATTGACAGGAAGCTCAGGTTCAGGAACACGGAAACTGTGAAAAAAGAGCTGCAGTTTTTCCTTGACCACAAAGTTTCCCAGGTGAAGTTTGTGGACAGGACTTTTAACTGTAATCATGCCCACGCAATGGAGATCTGGCGGTATATTAAAGAACACGATAACGGGATCACCAATTTTCACTTTGAGATTTCTGCAGACCTTATAAGAGAAGAGGAACTGAAACTGATGGAGACTATGCGGCCCGGACTGATTCAGCTGGAGATCGGGGTACAGTCCACTAATCCACGGACAGTTCAGGCTATTCACAGAACTATGGATCTTTCCAGATTAAAGGAGATCGTGGACAGGATCTACAGTTTTGGAAATATTCATCAGCATCTTGATCTTATTGCAGGGCTTCCCTATGAAGATTATGACAGCTTCCGTAAATCCTTTAATGATGTCTATGCTATGAAACCTCAGCAGCTACAGCTTGGTTTCCTTAAGGTTTTAAAGGGCTCCCATATGATGGAAATGTGCAGGGAATACGGCATTGTTTATAAAACGCGGGAGCCTTATGAGGTACTCTATACAGACTGGTTGAATTATGGAGAAATTTTAAAGCTGAAAACTGTGGAAAACATGGTAGAAGTGTATTATAATAGTGGTCAATTCCAGAATACGTTAGAGTATGTGGAGAGCTTTTTCCCGGATGCTTTTTCTTTCTACGAGCAGCTTGGTATGTTTTACGAGGAGAAAGGATACGGGAATGTTTCCCATACCAGGATGAGAAGATATGAGATCCTGCTGGAATTTGTGGAAAATATTTCCGGAATTTCCATGGAAGATGTTTGTGACAGGATGGTTATGGATCTGTATTTAAGGGAAAATCTAAAGAGCCGCCCTGCTTTTGCAAAGGATCAGAAGGGATTTGAGAAACCTGTCTGGGATTACAGAAAGAAAGAACATGTGGTAAAGAATGCCCATGTGGAAGTTTTTGGAAACGGAAGAGCAGTGCTGTTTGATTACAACCGCAGAGATCCTCTTTCTGGCAATGCCTATTCGGAGGATGTTACGGAGAAGGTATTCGGACAGATGTAAACAGGCTGATATTTTAAGAGGTGAATGAAATGGGAATGTTTAATCCAAAGAATCGTAAAATTGTTCTGGCAGTTATTGCAGTGATCCTGGTGCTTGCCATGGTGGTGCCCACTGTATTGTCCCTGATCATGTAGGAGAAGAATATGAAACTGGGACAGGCGGCTATGGAGGCACTGAAGGCACAGGTTACAGGATGTCTTCTGCCGGGAGATGAACTGGTGGTGGCAGCACCTGTAGCTTTAGAAGGCACT
>JAQYGS010000009.1 GCA_028722515.1 Clostridia bacterium
TCAAACACCCGGCCCACTGTACGTTCTGACATGGTAAAGCCACTTCTCTCTGCATTGGTGCTGTCACACATCAGAGCAAGAACGCCTTTTTTGCCAATCTCAGCGAAGCGCTGAAGATCAATGGCATCTCCAAATACAGGCGTGTAATCCACCTTAAAGTCTCCTGTATGAACCACAATACCTGCCGGCGAATAAATTGCCAGAGCGGAGGCATCCTGAATACTGTGGTTTGTCTTTATAAATTCGATGGAAAAATCTCCCAGGTTGATCACCTGCCCATGTTTTACTTCTTTCAGCTTGGCAGTACGGGTCATATTATGCTCTTTTAATTTATTGGCAATTAATGCAATGGTAAGTTTAGTTGAATAAACAGGCACATTTACATCTTTCAGAACATATGGGAGAGCCCCGATATGATCCTCATGTCCATGTGTGATCACAAATCCTTTTACCTTGGAAATATTTTCCTTAAGATAAGTAACATCAGGAATAACAAGGTCAATGCCCAGCATATCATCTTCAGGGAATGCAAGTCCGCAGTCAACCACAACAATGCTGTCCTCATATTCAAAGGCCGTAATATTCATACCGATCTGTTCCAGGCCTCCAAGAGGAATTATTTTTAATTTAGATGTGGATTTTTTGGGTTTACGCACTGTATTCTTAACAGGATTCTTAAATGGAACAGGCTTTGTGGTCTTTTCTTTATCCTGTGTTATATATTTACCAGAGGTATTTCTGTATTGTGTTTTTGTTTTATAATTTTTCGGTCTGTTATACTGTCTTTTCACGCCCCTGTCAGTCTGGCCTTCCCATTTTTCATTATTATATTCATTATTCTCGTTTTTCAAGCAATTGCACCTCCATGTGCTTCGTCTGTTTACATCTCAAGATCTACATCGTCCAACATTTGTTCAAATACTTTAAAAACAGCCTGCAATTCATCATCATCCTGAACCATTTCATAGCAGGCTTCCTTGCTGTCATCTTCTGACAGGTCTTTCAGAATATAGGCCGTTGCCTCTTCACCGAAAGAATCAGAAACAAGCAGATAGGTAACTCCTCCGATTCTTGTCTGCTCTTCTACATAAAATTCCACATCTGATCCGTCTTCCATCTGAAACTTAATTTTTTCCATAACATTAATCTCTCCTAATGCGTCAGGGAATCAAGGTACCCCTGTAAAATGAGTACTGCAGCCAGCTGATCCAGATATTTCTTACGGTTCTCTCTGCGCACACTTGCTTCCATCAGCGTACGGTTGGCTTCCACAGTTGTAAGCCTCTCATCCCACATTATCACAGGCAGTCCTGTACGTTTCTCCAGCATTTCCTTAAATTCCAGAGATTTCTCTGCCCGTTCTCCCAGAGTATTATTCATATTTTTCGGTAATCCAAGCACAATCCGTTCCACATGATATTCCGAAATTATTTCCTCAATACGTGCAAGAGTCCGGCGCAGCATGTTTTCTTTTTTACGCCAGATAGTTTCAATTCCCTGAGCTGTCAGTCCAAGAGGATCACTGACTGCCACTCCTACTGTTTTTGATCCGTAATCCAGTCCAAGAATCCTCATGTCAGCATTCCCAGGATCTGTTCTTAATATACTCGTTTAAAAGTTCTTCTACCAGTTCATCACGTTCTACTTTCATGATCATGCTTCTTGCACCTTTATGACTGGTGATATAAGTAGGATCTCCGGACATAATATAACCTACGATCTGATTGACCGGATTATATCCTTTCTCATTCATTGCATTATAAACCAGTTCCAGGACTTCCTTTACCTGAAGCTCCTGATCAGGTTTTTTTCTGAAATATTGGGTATTTCCCAGATTATTCTCTGCCATTTTCTCACGTCCTTATATTTTATTACAGTCGTTTCTCTCCGACCGCCGATACTCTCTCTATTATTTTAATATAGTTCGTCCTATTGTGCAACCGCAAATTTTTCACCAGGCTTTCAGAACCTGACCGGTAAGCATATGTTCTTCAAGGAAATCACACACTTTAACCTGCACAATATCATTGATTTTATATTCATTATTTTTTTTCACGGCTGTTTTTATATATTCCATACTATGTCCCACATACCATTTTTGACCGTTGATTTCTGTTTCTTCTTCCAAAAGGACCTTAAGAACCTGACCAAGCATAGACTGTTCATATTCTTTTGCATGCTTTTCATTTAATTCCAGCATTTTATCACTTCGTTCAGCTTTTTTTGCCTCCGTAAGCTGTCCTCCCATTGTAGCAGCTTTTGTACCATGACGTCTGGAATATTTAAAAATATGGGTTTCGTAAAAATGAATATTATCCACAAAATTATAGGATTCCCTGAAATCCTCTTCTGTTTCCATTGGGAAACCAACAATAACATCTGTAGTGAGTGCAGGATTGTGAAAATATTTTCGCAATAGAGCACATTTTTCTGCATATTCGTCGCTGGTATATCTCCGATTCATATTTTTCAAAGTTTTATCGCATCCACTTTGAAGAGACAGATGGAAATGAGGGCACATTTTTGGTAACCGGGAAATTTTTTCTGCAAATTCCTCTGTAATAATTCCAGGCTCAAGAGAGCCCAGGCGAATCCTTTCAATTCCCTTTATTTCATGAATTGCCTGTATAAGAGATAAAAGTGTTTGCCGTTCTTCCTCAGGAAAATCCACCCCATAGGAACTCAAATGAATTCCGGTGAGAACCACCTCTTTATATCCTTTTTGTGCAAGATTTCTGACTTCTTCCAAAACCTGTGATATTCTGCGGCTTCTCACTCTTCCTCTGGCATAAGGAATAATACAGTACGTACAGAACTGGTTGCATCCATCCTGAACTTTGATATAGGCACGTACATGTTCCGCTGTTCTGCTGATAGCAAGCTCTTCATATTTTTTTTCACCGCTTATTCTTATCACACTCTTTTGCTTTCTGTGATGCTGTTCATATTCTTCCAGAATTTTTACGATATCTTTCTTCTGATTATTTCCAATAATCAGATCTACGGACTCATCCTGATCCAGCTTTCCCTCATCAGTCTGTGCATAGCAGCCTGTTGCTATCACAACTGCATTCGGATTCATTTTTTTCGCCTTATGAAGCATCTGTCTTGATTTCCGGTCCGCAATATTGGTTACCGTACATGTATTGATCAGATATATATCAGCCCCTGGCTCAAAAGGAACAATTTCATATCCTGCTGATTCTAGAAGCTGCTGCATGGCCTCTACTTCATACGCATTTACCTTACAGCCTAAATTGTGAAGTGCCACTTTTTTTTTCATTTTTCCCTCCTAAAACAGAATTATATGCAAATTTTATACATTTTAACTAATTTTTTCAGGAAATTTTATCCCTTTTCACCTTGACTTTTCACAATAGGACAGGTAAGATGAAAAATGTAAGCTGAAGAAAACAGAATTCAGCAATATTATAATTAAGGGAGGGTTTCATAATGAAAAC
>JAQYGS010000010.1 GCA_028722515.1 Clostridia bacterium
CTTTTGCGAAATATCGGGGATAAGCTTGCGGAGGGCGTTGAAGCGGAGCGGCTCCTCCTTGTGGACATTCAGCGTGTAAATAACGAGCAATGACCATTTGTCGCTAATGCGAGCCAGTACATTGCGAATCGGACAATCCTGAAAAAACATATCCTTTATCATTCTTGCCATAATCTCTATTCTTATCTTATTAATAATCTACTTTTTCGTTTCCTTTTCTATCGCAGTAACTATCTTATTATCTGCAATAGGCTACAAAAGTAACTAATATCCACATAGAAACCAAACATCCAAAGTTAATCTAAGTTAACGCCTGATTTTTCTTCCTCCCATTCCATCGCAATAGTTACTTCCGGGTAACTATCCCACCCCAAAGTGCCTTCTTGCGGGAACGTTTTTTTTGTAGTACCTTTGCACCGCAATCCAAAAGTATGAACATTTAAATATTTGAACAAGATGAAAGAAACAAAGACTATCGCAAAGGCTGTCAACTTTACAGCCGTAGATTTTGGCAAGATGAGTGAAATCAAGGACTACACCTTGCAGTTGGGTCCTGAGATTAAGATTCCCGGGAAGGTATTCGGAGGCCAGAGCGTGAACGCTACAGGTGGCGAGTTCTCATTCCAGAGTTTTGCTCCTGGCACAGAAACAGGCTTCCTTCATACTCACAAGAACCACGAGGAACTGTATTTCTTCCTAAGTGGCAAGGGCGAGTTTCAGGTTGATGGCGAGGTATTCCCTGTTCAGGAGGGAAGCGTGGTAAGAGTGGCTCCTGCCGGCAAGCGCTCTGTTCGCAACAATGGTACAGAACCACTCGTGATGCTCTGCGTGCAGTATAAGGCAGAAACCTTTACAGCCGAGGATGCTACAGATGGCGTGATTTTCAACGAAAAGGTGGAGTGGTAATTGAACATCAACATCACCTATCTGGACGAAATCCAAGCTGGAGATCATTCTCAGGCTTGGATTTTCTTTTTATTTTTATAAAGGCACATCTTTATAAATGAAAACGCATCTATATTAATGAAAACACATTCTTTAAAAAAGAAAATGCTCTTTACACAAAGAGCAGAAAAAATGAATAATTTTCCCTATTCTGCCGTAAAGCCCCTATTTTTCATTCCCTTATCCCTCATTTTTTATGGCAATTTACTCCATATTCAAAAACTTTTCGTAACTTTGCCACAAATAAAAATGCAAAGACTATGGTAGAAAGAATTTATCCTGTGGGAATACAGACATTCAGCGACATCATCAAGAGAGGATGCGTGTATGTGGATAAGACTGACTTGATATACAAGTTGACCAAGAAGTATAAATACGTATTTCTCAGTCGTCCCCGCCGGTTCGGAAAATCCTTGCTGAGCACAACCCTCCATTCCTATTTCGCAGGCGAAAAAGACCTGTTCAAGGGGCTTGCCATTGAGGGATTGGAAAAGGACTGGACAGAATACCCTGTCCTGCATTTCGATATGTCCACATTCAAGAATTGCAATCTCAAAGATTTGCAATCCAAATTCAATTACAAACTTTCCGAATATGAAAGTATCTGGGGAAATAATCCAGAAAGTGAAACTCCCGGAGACAGATTCAAGAACTTGATTATTTCGGCAAAAGAGCAAACAGGCAAGCCGGTCATCATTATCATAGACGAATATGATGCGCCGCTTCTTGATGTGCTCCATAATGAGGACAGGCTAGCAGAAATCAGAACCGTCATACAGGAATTTTATGCCCCAATCAAGGCTAATGATGAATACATCAGATTCGCCTTCATCACGGGTATCACCAAGTTCTCGCAGCTCAGCATCTTCAGCGCCATCAACAATCTGGCCAACATCTCCATGGACCCAGAATTTGCTGCCATCTGCGGCATTACTAAAGAGGAACTTACCACCACCCTGAACCAGGACATCGAACTGATGGCGGAGCACAATGGGGTGAGCAAGGAAGAGATGGCACGGATGCTCCAGGAGAATTACGACGGCTATCACTTCACAAGAAACAGCCCAGACATCTTCAATCCGTTCAGTCTGATGCGTGCCCTGGCATCGGGCGAGATAGAGGACTACTGGTTTGCATCGGGTACTTCTACCTATCTCATCAATCAGATGCAGAGATTCAAGACTGACGTGACGGAGCTGGACAACGTCTTTGCCTTCTCGTCTTCATTTGACCGCCCTACTGAGAAGATGTCGGATGCCCTGCCTCTGCTCTATCAGAGCGGTTATCTTACTATCAAGGGCTACGACCCTCTCTCCAAAGGTTACTATCTCGGCATTCCAAACAAGGAAGTAAGAGCCGGACTGATGGAAAACCTGCTGCCGCTCTACACCCATCTGAGCGATGGTACTTCGCTGGGCTTTGCGGCTCGTTTCTATCAAGCCTTGGTTTACGGAAACATCGACAAGGCGATGACGCTGATGAAATCCTACTTCGCTGCCATTCCCTACCCGGAAGGCGGAAAGGATGTGCTGGCAGATATGCAGAAAAACGAGTATTATTACGAGACCGTTTTCTACATCATGCTTTCGATGATGAATATCGCCGTTCTCACGCAGGTGAAGAGTTGCAGGGGCAGAGCCGATGCCGTGATGTTCTCGCCCCACACCATCTTCGTCTTCGAGATAAAAATCAACAAGTCTGCCAAGGAAGCCCTCGCCCAGATAGACGAAAAAGGCTACATGGTTCCTTTCGAGGCTGACGACAGAAAACTCGTAAAGATAGGTATCAGTTTCAGTACCGAAACCAGAACGATTGAAGATTGGGAATACAGGGTTCTGGATAAAGTTCCTACACCCCAAACACCTAAAAAAGCATATACATTAGAAGAAAAAAGAAAAGAACATGGAAACGCCTATCTCCCATGGGAAAAAGTAGCAGATGATATTCTGATAAGCTTTTATAATGAAGGAAAAACTATAAAAGAAATAGCAGAAATCATGGAGCGTTCGATAGGAGCGATTCAATCAAGACTAAAAAAATTAGGAATTATATATTAACAAGAAGACTCTGAATCAGCATTTCTTATTGCTAATTCAGAGTCTTCTTTTTCCTTTTTTCATCATTCGTTTATTCCTTCACTTCCATGATTTCCGGATGCTCCATCCGCACCTGTTTCTTGAGTTTCTTCACCACTTCGGAATAGCTATGGCGAAGCAGGGACTGGATGAAATCATCTTCCAGCCCACCGTAGAGATTCACCTGGTTCCAGTACTTCTTATTCCAATGCCAGGCACCTTCTATCTCGGAATGCTCCTCCCGAAGTTCGAGGGCATAATCGGCATTACATTTCATCGTAACCCATTCCGGGCGCTCCAAATCTACACAAGCAAAGATCTTGTCGAAGATTCGAAACGCCAAGGTTCGCTCATCAAAGGGGAAAGCCTCGGTTGCAAGGGGAAGCGAGAGGCAATACTCTCTAACAGATTCTATATTCATTATTTCTTCACACTAAATTAATTCTACATTTCTTCTCATTATATTTTAATTCTACTTGCAGAAATCCAGCTTATCCTATAAA
>JAQYGS010000011.1 GCA_028722515.1 Clostridia bacterium
AAACTCTTCAATGGCTGAAATGCTGACGATCATCTTTTCCTTGCCAAAACGTCTTGAAACTTCCTCCAGAAGATCAATATTGCTCTGTTTGGAGAAATTAAGAACTGTTTTGGCACAGCCTGCGTAAATTAATTTCTTCACGTCCTCCATACGCTTGATATTTCCGGCACCAATCACCGGAATCTCAGAGGCAAGACAGATCTCCCTGATCTTTCCGATGGCTGCATCATGCTCCTTATCTTCCGAGGAAAAGTCAAATACAAGCAGTTCGTCTGCTCCGTTATCACTGTAAAATTTTGCCAGTTCAATGGCATCTCCGTCACCAAAAAGATTTCTCTGTCCAAATCCTGTGACAGCTTTCTCAGACTGTAAGTACAGGCACGGAATAAATAATTTTTTCATAATATTTCTCCTTATGCAAGACTGCCTTTGGTTGAAAGCACGTCCGTTATTCTGGGATCATAGGAAACCGCCTGATCCAAAGCTTTGGCAAAGCTTTTAAACATAGCTTCTGCCACATGATGGTTGTTGCCGCCGCTTAACACTTTAATATGGAGATTCATTCCACAGGTATAGGAAACTGCATAGAAAAATTCCTTTACCATTTCTGTGGACATGTCCCCGATCCTGTCTGCCGTAAACTGAGCATCCCATGCGAAATAAGGCCGTCCGGAAAGGTCAATGGCACAAAGCACCAGAGATTCATCCATGGGAAGAATGCAGCTTCCAAAACGCCTGATTCCTTTTTTATCTCCAATGGCTTCCTTCAGAGCAGTTCCCAGAACAATACCCGTATCCTCCACAGTGTGGTGGTCATCCACCTGAAGATCCCCATGAACTCTGACACACAGGTCAAAAAGTCCATGACGGGTAAAACCGTCCAGCATATGATTAAAAAATCCCACTCCTGTTTCAATATCTGAATATCCGGTTCCGTCCAGATTTATTATTAATTTAATTTCTGTTTCTTTTGTATTTCTTTCTACTGATGCTTCCCGGCTCATAAGCTTCTCCTGTTATTTTTCTTCTTTATCTTCCTCTTCAAAACGTACTGCAATGGAATTTGCATGTGCAGTCAGCTGTTCTGAATTTGCAAACTGAATAATATCCTTATGTATGTCACGAAGAGCAGATCTGGAATAATATACAATACTTGATTTCTTTATAAAATCGTCAACAGAAAGAGCAGAAAAGAATTTGGCCGTTCCGTTGGTGGGCAGCACATGATTGGGTCCTGCAAAGTAATCTCCCAGAGGCTCTGAGCTGTTCTCTCCTATAAAAATAGCTCCTGCATTCTTTACCTTCATCATATCTTCAAAAGGATTGGCTGTAACGATCTCCATATGCTCCGGTGCAATTTCATTGGCAGCCTCTATGGCCTGATCCATATCACGGGCAATGAGCATATATCCGAAATTATCCAGAGATTTCTCAATGATCTCTTTTCTGGAAAGTACTTTCAGGTATTCGTTTATCTCTTTCTCAACCTTATCTGCAAGCTCAGAACTGGTAGTGATCAGAATGGCACATGCCATCTCATCATGCTCTGCCTGGGAAAGAAGATCGGCAGCCACATAATGAGGATTGGCGGTCTCGTCTGCAAGAACAAGGATCTCGCTTGGTCCGGCAATGGAGTCAATACTTACATGACCATAAACTGCTTTCTTAGCCAGGGCTACAAAAACATTTCCCGGTCCCACGATCTTATCCACCTTTGGGATGCTCTCTGTCCCG
The DNA here is from genome assembly GCA_028722515.1 of Clostridia bacterium. Classification (GTDB taxonomy): domain Bacteria; phylum Bacillota; class Clostridia; order Lachnospirales; family Lachnospiraceae; genus Blautia_A. The sequence continues at coordinate 1,735 of JAQYGS010000011.1, forward strand.
TATGCCAGTGCTCCGATAGCCTGAGCACCACCAACTTTATAGATCACATCTGCTCCTGCTTCCCTGGCAGCTACCAGAGTAGAGGGACAGACCTTACCGTCTTTTCCCGGTGGTGTTGTCATAATAATCTGAGAAACGCCCGCTACCTTTGCAGGCACAATATTCATCAGTACAGATGAAGGATAAACAGCCTTGCCGCCCGGAACATATACACCCACACGATTTAAAGGTGTAACCTTCTGACCAAGCATAGTTCCTTCTTCAGTGCTTGTAAACCAGCTGTTCTGACGTTGTTTTTCATGATATGTACGGATATTCACCAGTGCCTTTCGGATCACATCAAGGAGTACAGGATCAACCTGATCATAAGCCTCCTGAATCTCTTCCTCTGTGACACGGATGTTGTCCCTGGTAATCTGTGCTTTATCAAATTTCAGGGTATAATCAAAAAGAGCCTGATCCCCCTT
>JAQYGS010000012.1 GCA_028722515.1 Clostridia bacterium
TTTAAAAATAACAGCAATCTTCTTGGAAGAAGGCGTGAGATCGAAGAACTGGAAAACAAGGTACAGTCTGTAAAGGCAGAGCTTACAGAACTTCAGAAATCCATTGAGGAAAACAAAAAAAACAGAAATGTTTTCCGTGACCGTGTTGCAGAGCTTCAGGAGAAACTGCGCAGTCAGTATGTGGAACAGAATACTGCCAGAATGAATATTTCCCAACAGGAGAAGAAAGCAGAGGAAATTTCCGGAGGATATGCCCAGATTCAAAGGGATCAGGCAGAAATAAAACGCCAGGTTACAGAAATCAGACAGGATCACGACCTGATTGAAAAAGAACTGAAAGCTTCCATGCAGGATGAAAAAGAACTGAAAAGCTTTATTGACGAAAAACAGAAGGAACTGGACGAATGGAAAGAAGAACAGAGCAGTGTATTAAAGACTCTGGAAGAGATTCGCCTTGATTCCTCCTCACTGGAGCAGAAAAGCCAGTTTGCCGGGGAAAATCTATCCCGTCTGTTATCAGAGACAAAGGATCTGAAAGAAGAACAGCAGAAATTAACAGACAGCCTTTCAGACAGCCAGGGAGAGCTGGATGAAAAGCGCAAAACCATTGAAGAATTGAAAGACCAGATTAAGATCTGCGCTGCGTACGAGGAAGAAGCCCGCCGTCAGATGGAGATCTGGCAGAAAGAAAAGGACGAAAAAAATACAAAACATAAGGAATTCTTTGAAAAAAGAGATGAGCTTTCAGGGCAGATCAGCCTTCTTGACAGAGAATGTTACCGCCTGAAAAGCCAGATCGATAAACTGGAAGAAAACAGGGAAGAGCGTATTTCCTATATGTGGGAGGAATACGAGGTTACCCCAAACAATGCCCTTCAGTATAAAAAAGAAGAGCTTAATAATCCTCAGGAAATGAAAAAACAGATTGCCCAGATCAAGGATGAGATCAGAAAACTGGGTCCTGTAAATGTGAATGCCATTGAAGAATATAAAGAACTTCTGGAACGTCATACTTTCCTGTCTGCCCAGTATGAGGATCTGGTCACCTCAGAGAAAACCTTGGAAAAAATCATTCAGGAGCTGGATGAAGGAATGAGAAAGCAGTTTGCCGAGAAGTTTTCCCAGATTCAGATAGAATTTGACAAGGCATTTAAAGAACTGTTTGGCGGCGGTAAAGGAACACTGGAGCTGGATGAATCAGAAGATATCCTGGAAGCGGGAATAAAGATCATTTCCCAGCCCCCGGGCAAAAAGCTTCAGAACATGATGCAGCTGTCCGGAGGAGAAAAGGCCCTGACAGCTATTGCCCTTCTTTTTGCCATCCAGAACCTGAAACCCTCACCTTTTTGTCTTCTGGATGAGATCGAGGCAGCTCTGGATGATTCCAATGTGGGGCGGTTTGCAGGATATTTACAGAAGTTGACGAAGAATACACAATTTATTATAATAACACATAGACGTGGCACCATGAATGCTGCAGACAGGCTTTATGGTATCACAATGCAGGAAAAGGGAGTTTCCACTCTGGTTTCCGTGGACCTTGTGGAAAATCAGCTTACCCGGTAGGAGGAGTAATATGGCAGAAGAAAAGAAAGGTTTTTTTAAACGCCTGGTCAGTGGACTGGCCAAGACAAGAGACAATATTGTAGCCGGATTTGATTCTATTTTTAAAGGCTATTCCAGTATTGACGATGATTTTTATGATGAACTGGAAGAGATTCTGATCATGGGAGATATCGGTATCAATGCCACTACTTCAATTATTGAGAATCTGAAGAAACAGGTTGCAGAGAAGCATATAAAAGAGCCTATGGAATGTAAACAGCTTCTCATTGACGGAATCAAGAAACAGATGTATGTGGACAGTACGGAGTATGAATTTGAAAACAGAAAATCCGTTATTCTTGTTATCGGTGTCAATGGTGTGGGAAAGACAACATCTGTAGGCAAGCTTGCAGGAAAATTAAAAGACCAGGGCAAGAAAGTTATTCTGGCAGCTGCAGATACTTTCCGCGCAGCAGCCGGAGAACAGCTGACCCAGTGGGCGAATCGTGCAGGAGTGGAGATTATCGGAGGACAGCCCGGAGCAGATCCTGCGTCTGTAGTGTATGATGCAGTGGCAGCTGCCAAGGCAAGAAATGCGGATGTCCTTCTCTGTGATACAGCAGGCCGTCTTCACAATAAGAAGAACCTGATGGACGAACTTCACAAAATATACAGGATCCTTGAAAAAGAATACCCGGAAGCTTATCTGGAAACCCTGGTGGTTCTGGACGGAACCACAGGCCAGAATGCACTGGTTCAGGCCAGACAGTTTGCAGAGGTTGCCAATGTAAACGGCATTATCCTTACCAAGCTGGATGGTACTGCCAAAGGCGGAATCGCTGTTGCAATCCAGTCTGAACTTGACATACCGGTGAAATATATCGGAGTCGGAGAAAGCATAGATGATCTGCAGAAATTTGATGCAGATGCTTTTGTCAATGCATTATTTAATCAGGATAATACACCCAGAGCTTAAAAGTCTGGCAGAGTAAAAATACAAATTGGAGGAAGAAAATGCTTACACTTGAAAGTTTTGAACAGGCATCAGAAATTGTGAAACAGGTCACTCAGGAGACGAAGCTAATCCAGAGCAGTTATTTCAGCGATATGACCGGAAACAAGGTATACTTCAAACCGGAAAATATGCAGCGGACAGGAGCTTACAAAGTCCGTGGAGCCTATTATAAGATCAGCACCCTTTCCGATGAAGAAAGAGGCAAAGGCCTGATCACTGCATCTGCAGGAAATCATGCCCAGGGTGTTGCCTATGCAGCACATAAATATGGGGTAAAGGCAGTTATTGTAATGCCAACCACCACTCCCCTTATTAAAGTTGAGAGAACCAAAAGCTATGGCGCACAGGTAATCCTTCATGGAGATGTTTATGATGAAGCCTGCGCTTTCGCACTGGATCTTGCAGAAAAAGAAGGCTATACCTTCATTCATCCTTTTGATGATCCTGCAGTTGCCACAGGCCAGGGAACCATAGCTATGGAAATCATTCAGGAGCTTCCTCTTGTGGATTATATTCTGGTACCTGTTGGAGGAGGCGGACTGGCAACAGGTGTTTCCACTCTTGCCAAGCTTCTCAATCCCCATATTAAAGTGCTGGGTGTGGAGCCTTCAGGAGCAGCATGCCTTAAAGCTTCTCTGGAAAAAGGAGAGGTTGTGACTCTTCCTCATGTTAATACCATAGCAGACGGTACCGCAGTGCAGACGCCAGGTACAAAGATCTTCCCCTATCTTCAGAAAAATCTGGACGGAGTGATCACCATAGATGACGATGAACTTATTGTGGCTTTCCTTGATATGGTGGAGAATCACAAGATGATCGTGGAAAATTCCGGCCTTCTTACCGTTGCAGCCCTTCGTCACCTGGACTTCAAGGGCAAAAAAGTAGTTTCCATCTTAAGCGGTGGAAATATGGATGTCATCACCATGTCATCTGTTGTACAGCATGGCCTGATCCAGAGAGACAGGATCTTTACCGTATCTGTACTCATTCCGGACAAGCCGGGTGAACTGGTACGTGTGGCAGGTATTATTGCTGAACAGCAGGGCAATGTAATTAAGCTGGATCACAACCAGTTTATTACCACGAACAGAAAAGACGCAGTGGAACTGAAGATCACAATGGAAGCTTTCGGCACGGAACATAAGAACCAGATCGTTAAGGCACTGGAAGATGCAGGGTGCAGACCAAGAGTCATACGGGCAAGTTTATAAATAAAATTGTCAAGAAAAAATACTTGACACCCTGACAGATATAGGGTATGATACACAAGGTGATTACAGATGGAGAAGTTTGTAGAACAGGGATATTTATATGATTTCTATGGTGAACTTCTGACCCCCAGGCAGCAGCAGGTATATGAGAGCGTAGTGCTTGAGGATTACTCTCTGAGTGAAGTGGCCGAGGATCTGGGAATCAGCCGCCAGGGTGTGCATGACATGATTAAGAGATGCAATAAGATTCTGGAGGAATACGAGGAGAAGCTTCATCTTGTGGAGAAATTCCTGAACATACAGGCACAGGTGAAAGAGATCCATTCCCTGGCTTTGGAGAATCATATTGATAAGATTGCAGATATATCCAGTGAAATTTTAGAGGAGTTATGATATATGGCATTTGAAAGCTTGACTGATAAACTTCAGAATGTATTCAGAAAGCTGCGGAGCAAGGGCCGCCTTACAGAAGACGATGTGAAGACTGCTCTTAAAGAAGTGAAGATGGCTCTTCTGGAAGCAGATGTGAATTTCAAGGTTGTGAAGCAGTTTACGAAATCTGTACAGGAACAGGCTGTGGGCCAGGATGTAATGAATGGCCTTAATCCCGGACAGATGGTTATCAAGATCGTAAGTGATGAACTTGTCCGTCTTATGGGAAGTGAAACCACAGAACTTGCTCTTCGTCCGGGCAATGAGACCACAGTCATTATGATGGTGGGACTTCAGGGCGCCGGTAAGACTACCACTGCGGCCAAGCTTGCAGGGAAACTGAAAGCCAAAGGAAGGAAGCCCCTTCTTGTTGCCTGTGATGTATATCGCCCCGCAGCTATTACCCAGCTGCAGGTCAATGGAGAGAAACAGGGCGTAGAAGTCTTTTCCATGGGTGACAGGAATAAACCTGTGGATATTGCGAAAGCAGCCATGGAGCATGCCAGAGCGAACCAGCAGAATGTTGTAATTATCGATACTGCAGGACGTCTTCACATTGATGAGGATATGATGCAGGAGCTTGCAGATATTAAGTCCAATGTGCAGGTAGATTCCACAGTTCTTGTGGTGGATGCTATGACAGGACAGGATGCAGTGAATGTAGCTTCTACTTTTTCCGATAAGGTTGGTATTGACGGTGTCATACTTACCAAGCTTGACGGAGATACAAGAGGCGGTGCGGCACTTTCCATTAAATCTGTGACAGGGAAACCTATCTTATATGTAGGTATGGGCGAGAAGCTTTCTGATCTGGAACAGTTTTATCCGGAGAGGATGGCATCCAGAATCCTTGGAATGGGAGATGTGATGAGCCTGATTGAGAAGGCAGAGGCATCCATTGACAGGGAGAAAGCCCAGGACATGCAGAAGAAGCTGAAGAAAATGGACTTCGACTTCAATGATTATCTTACCAGTCTGGAACAGATGAATAAGATGGGCGGCATCAGCAGTGTACTCAATATGCTTCCAGGCTTCGGAGGCAAAATGAAGGACATTGAGGGAATGATCGATGAGAAAGCAATGGACAGAACCAAATCCATTATTCTTTCTATGACACCTCAGGAGAGAAGTAATCCTGCGATTCTCAATGTCTCAAGGAAAAACAGAATCGC
>JAQYGS010000013.1 GCA_028722515.1 Clostridia bacterium
CAGTAATTCTTCCTCACAGGTACGCATTCCTGTACTGGCATCTACAACAAGAATGGCAATATCGATCCGGTTTAACACCTGTCTGGTCTTACGAACCCGCATTTCTCCCAGAGTGCCTTCATCATCATATCCAGGCGTATCGATAATCACAACCGGCCCCAGAGGAAGAAGCTCCATTGCCTTTCGTACCGGGTCGGTGGTGGTTCCTTTTATATCCGAGACCACAGAAAGATCCTGTCCTGTCACCGCATTCACCAGGCTTGATTTTCCTGCATTTCTACGTCCGAAAAAACCGATATGCAATCGTTCTGAAGAGGGTGTATCATTCATTCCCATAACACTTTCTCCTTATCATCCATCCATTTTTAATCCAAAAGTTTCAACAGATCCGGTATTTCTCTCAGATAACACCTGCCGGAAAAAGCAGCATGGGCAAGCTCATAAAAAGTGCTTTCTTTCGGACAGACAGGCGCATACAAAGGATCCGCAACAATATATTCAGCATTTGACAGGGCCTGTTCCATTGCCCCTTCCCCTCTTACCAGAAGATCTCCTTCTGCCAAAAGCTCCCTGCTTTTCTCTATCGGGGTAAAAAGGCGGACGCTGCATCCATATTTATGGGAAATGGCCCAGGCAAGAGAGCCACCTGTTACCGGCTCTCCGATAAGAGCCACCTGTGGCTGCCCATTATATTTTCTTCGATTACAAAGAATGATGCTTCTTTTTTCTTTTTCAGCCTTCTTTAACTGTTCTGTCACCATATCTTTCACAGGGCCAAGCGGCACGCCTGTTACGTAAGGAATCTGAAAATGCTCTTCCATATATTTTGCAGCTGCCATCCCTGTCTGTGAGACTACCAGATTTACAGATGCTTCCCCCGACGTACTTAAAGTATCCAGAGAATCGCCCATGGCCCACACACTCTGAACTGTAAATCCTGCTGATTCCAGAATTTCTCTCATAGAAGAAACAGAATCCGAAGAGGCATAATCCAGCGGAGTCATACCAAGGATATTGACTGCTCTTTCTTTCTTGCATTCCGGCTTTTTTATAAATCTTTCTGCAATTTTCTCCCAGGCTTTTGAAGCACCCTGTACATAATCATGGGTTCCATTTGTCTCCACTGCAAATGAAGGAATGCCTGTCTCACTTTCAATGATCCTGGCCAGTGCATTAAAATCCGTTCCATTTAAGAAAGGCACAGGAGATCCGCATAATGCAATGAACTTGGGGTGGAGCCTGTCTGCGGCATCTATCACATCATTGATCAGCTTTCTGTCGTTTCCCATGACGGCATCCATTTCTGTAAGGCCTGATATGTAGATCAGACTGTCCTGATCATACCAACGCGTCTCATCATGAGTGTTATATGTGGAATTGCATCCGGACGGATCATGCATAACAGTCATGCCGCCAAGCTCAAACAGGGCAGAACATACTCCCGACACATCCGCCGTATACACAGGAATGATACGATATGCATTTTCTATATGCAACTTTCACACCCCCATCCTTTTCGTATGATCAGATTTCTGGTATCCTTCGGCTCCAGAAAAGCTTCTTCCATTAATTCCATGGTTTTTCGGATGCCATCGAAGCCAAATAAACCGCCTCCCTGAACCACATTGACGAAATGTGAGGTTCCCGTAAACCAGGCAGCCTTCTGTCCGATGGCCAGCATATCCATCCGGTCTCTTTTCTTTACACGGCATTCAGGTTTCACCGTTGCCATCAGTTTCAAGTCAGGTTTGTGCTTTTTCAGCCACAGAAAATCCTTTTCTTCCTCCTGAAGAATGCTGTCCAGATAGATCTCTTCCACTCTGAAACCATGTTCCAGCAATAATCTGGCAAGCCCAAGTGGTCTTGGATGAAAGGTATAATCAATAGCAATGGGTGTCTGCCCAATAACCTCATAAGCATGTCTGACTGCAGATTCACAGGAATCAATTTCTTCCTTAATTCTCTCCTCTTTAATATGGATATCAAACAGTTCTGCAATCTGACCCCATTCTTTTGTAATCTCCTGATAGTCAAAACTCATAGGCAGATACAAAAAAGTCCTTCCAAGCCGTGCTGCCAGCTTTTCCCCGCCTGGTTTTCCTGAAGGGTAAGTCACCACAATAGCCTGGCTTTCTCCAATAGACTGATAATCCTGATAATCTTTTAATTTACTGACTTCTTTCAGCGTACCGCCTGCCTCATTTACCAGCCTGATAAGATCGCTGTCCTGATACAGGGGAAGATCACTGCCTGTGAGGCTGATGAGTCCCTTTCTGACCGGTGAAACCCTGATGGGATCATACATACTGCTCCTTAATTTCTGATCCGGTGTAGGACCTTTTTTCTGAAAAAGGCAATCCATAAAACACCGGGCAAAAAAGATATCAGGAAACTGTTCTTCCAGTTTTTTATAAATATAATCCAGATCACACCCCAGAAACTGATGAACGCAAACCGTGAATAAAAGCACCACCGGAGGTCTTCTGTTTAATTTGCGGATACACTCAGCCACACCCTCTATGGTAATATCCTCAAGCTTTCCGGCGATCATATCCTCTTCATCCAGAACCACA
>JAQYGS010000014.1 GCA_028722515.1 Clostridia bacterium
ATCATTGTATCAGGATAAAGTTCACAAAGTATCCGCAATACGTTTCCATAAGTTCATGTCATTATTAGAATCGTACATATTTCAGTGTAAAAAGTTCACTATTCAAATTCTGATTATTTATAGTTAATATGTTCTATCAAAATGACTATTTTCTGTTTCATTATTTAATTTAACAAAACAATTCCTATGCCAAAAGGCGGAGTTCACTTTACATTTTCCCCATATATTTTTCTGCCATATGTACTGCCATAGCACCATCTGCCACTGCTGTTACTATCTGACGAAGTAACTTTGTTCTGACATCTCCTACAGCATAAACACCCGGAATACTCGTTTCAGTGTTTTCACCTGCCACAATATATCCTTTATTATCCAGTTCTATCTGATTATCTAAAAAATCTGTTGTCGGTTTTCTTCCTATACTCACAAACAGGCCGTCACATTCTATAATGTTTTCTTCTCCTGTAACTGTATCTTTCAACCGCACACCAGTCAATCGTTCTCCATAAATCAGTTCATTTACTGTATTGTTCCATCGAAACTCTATATTTTCAGTTTTCATCAGCTGGTCATGGTAGATTTTCGTTGCACGTAATGTATCTCTTCGATGAACAATGATGACTTTCTTAGCAATTCGACTTAAAAGAACAGCATCTGATACAGCAGAATTTCCACCACCAACAACCACCACGATCTTATCTTTATAAAACATACCATCACAGGAGGCACAATAAGCAACCCCATGACCTATCAATTCTTTTTCTTTAGCGAGACCAAGTTCTCTTGGATTTGCTCCAGTAGCAATCACTACTGTTTTCCCAATATAAATTCCCGAACTAGTTTCTACTCTCTTAAGCTTTCCTGTTAAATCCATATTAAAAACTTCAGCATATTCACTTTTAGCGCCAAATTTTTCCGCCTGTTTTTGCATTTTCTCTGCCAATGAAAATCCGTCAATTCCATTTTCAAAACCAGGATAGTTATCAATCTGCCAGGTCAATGACATCTGACCACCTGCAGATAATTTTTCTAAAACAATGGTATCAAATCCTGCTCTGGCTGCGTATAATGCTGAAGTATACCCTCCAGGTCCTCCCCCCCAGCCTGTCCGAAAACCTTATTTTTAGGCATAAATTTAGCCCCTTTCCTTCATCTGTGACATTGAAAACTGAATAAAATACACAGGATGAAGAAAGAGGCTTATGCCTGTTCCATCAATTCCATCATTTTTTGAAATCCAAGGAGATTCTTCGCCCGTTCCAGGTTATAACCCAGACAAAAGAGCGCAAACTCTCCAGCCACTTTCCGTATTCCCCTTAAAAGAAAATAAGTGGCTCCCATTGCTCGTTTTATTGTTCCAAACGGATGCTCCGACAGGCACATCCTCCGGCTCATCTTTTCTTTATCCGGTTTCAGGAAAAACTTCACAACCTTTCTTTTTTCATAATGCCATTTTTCACCCGTTTTCGTTTCCTCCGGCTTCTTTCCTTCGGCTTCCAGCCAGCCCTTACATGGTTTTACCAGCTGATCTTTGGTAAAGTCGATCTCTTTCCATTCGCCTTTTCCCTTGTAACACTTATTGCGGTTCGGGCAATGTTTACACGCATTTTTATTGGCATAGCGGATATTCCCGTTTTTCTTTATGCTCTTCTGTCTCAGGATTTCCCCAGCCGGACAGTATACCAGGTTTCTCTCAGGATCTCTGACAAAATAACCTTCTTTTGCTTTTTCCTGCATTTCCTCAGGACTTCCATAGACACTGCTGTTTTCCCGTTTTTCATCCACCACTTTACGACGGACTGTTTCTACCTTCATATCCTGTATCACTTCTGCATAAACTTCCGGTATCTTACCTGCATGCAGTGCTTTCTTCAGTTCTTCTGGCTCTGTGCTGGCAGTATCCGTTTCTGCCTCTTCATAAGGGATTTCTATGTCATAACCGTCTTTTCCATCATCTGTTATGACATGTGGGATAATACCGTTCTCCAGACACTCCACCATATCTTCCACAGCTTCATAACCTTTATCTGCTACTACTTCTATGATCTTTTCCGGTTCAGAGCTCTTTATCCCCTGCATCGTACTTTCCAGCAATCCATGGTCGGTTACCTGATTGGTCATCTGAAAATCTCGGATCAGATGTGTTTCAGAATCTACCGCCGTCTGTGGGTTATATGCTACTGTAAACCCATTTTTATTTTTCATGAGTTTTGCATCCGCATCTGTGATCGAAAGCTGGGATACCCCGGTTTCTTCCATCAGCTTCTGATAACCTTCGTATCTGGCAAGTCTCTCCTGTGCTTCTTTTAACTTGGCTTCAAGACTTTCTCTTGTCAGTTCTCCTGAAATCACGTCTGTTTCTTCCTGCTTGTCCATTTCATTCAGGATCCTTAGATACTCATCTGTATGACCATTCAGCCATTTGATCCTGTCATCCAGTTTGTTTTTGGTGAAGTTGTTATCTTTTGCGTTATCCGCCTGGATCTTTGTTCCATCCACGGAAGAAAATCCCCATTCCACTGCACCGGAGATCCGGCGGTTGAATTCATAAAAAATCTCTTTCAGGCTGTCTATGTTGTTTTTCCTGAAATCTGCAATGGTGCGAAAATCCGGTTCTACACCGCCGATCATCCATTTCACTTCAAGATTTACTTTACAGCTTTCAGCCAGTTTCCGTGAAGAACGGATACCTTTCCTGCTTCCGTAAATATATATCTTATAAAGGCTCTTAGGATCGTAAGATGGACGGCCTTCTGCTGCCACAGGTTTTACACCGTATTTCCCTATATCAAGATGGTTCACAAACGCATCAATTATCCTTGCAATACTTTCTTTATCTACAAATGCGTCCCATGAACAGCACATCAGCTGGTCACGGTCAAAACCTGAAACATATGGCATCTCAATTCACCTCAGAACAATTTTTCTCTGGTTTCATTATACTATATCTGAAACATAGATGCACGATTTCTGTGTACTTTATTCAGTTTTCAATGTGCAATTTTAATTTATATTGAACGCTCACAAGAGCATATCAATCTTTTTCTCATCAGATTAGATTATCCGAGTTTTCGGACAGTCTCTGGGGGGGCTTTTTCAGCCCCCTTTTTGCTGTCTGAACGTTCAGCACAAGGTATCTTCATTTTCATCAAAAAGCCGGTCATTGATCGTGAACAGGTCGAGCTGATGGAGCAGGCCGTAGTAGATGATGGCGTCGCGTTTGCGCTTTGGATAGAGTTCCGCCATTCCACAGAGCCGTAAAAGCTCCTGCGTCTCCTCAATGCTGGCACCAAGCCCGTAGCACAGGCAGAGCAGCCGGTTCCGGGACGGTGTCCGCCTTCCGGCGAAGATCTGGTGCAGATAGATCTCACTCATGCCGGCCTGCTTGGCAAGCGCGGCCTTGGAGACATGCTTTTTTTCGAACAGGTAGTTTAATAATT
>JAQYGS010000015.1 GCA_028722515.1 Clostridia bacterium
TTTAAGATCCGGCTTCTCAGTTCCTCCAGATAAGGGGCATACTGATGATAAAGATCCACTTTAAGAAGAGTCTGGTCACCGAATGGATAAATATGTTTGATTGCATATATTACTGACATGATCAGTGCACTGCAGAAAAAAGCGGCAATAATATATCGATTTGAATATAATTTGTTTTTAATTTTGTTTTTCACTTCGTAATCTCCTGAAATGTTTTCTGAATATCTGGAAAAATTATAGTCTATTTTTCAGAAAGTGTCCAGATTAAATAAAAAATTCAAAACATACAGTACGGCAATCTGCACAAATTGGGTACAACCCTTTCTGTGCAATTGCCGTATTTTTATTTATTTGTGCATGCAGTCAGTTGGACTGTCAATCAAAGATGCAACCTGGAACTCATGTCTGTGATGATCTGATTCCTGTGTAAAGTCTTTAATGAAATGCACATGTTTTCCACATCCTACATCAATGGCGCCTGAAGTTTTACCGTATATTTCATGGTAGTGTCCATCAGAAAAATCAGTACGGATTTTAACCTCATGATAATGATCCTGTTTTCCCGGAATTGGTTTTGCCTCACCGGATACTCCACAAAATCTATGATTATGGCAGTTATGACATTCCATAAAAATTCTGGTACTTCCCGTTATTTCATGTACATGTTTTTGCATATGCATAGGACATTCATGACAATCTGGCATTTTTAAAACTCCTTATTCTTTTTAATATAGGATATGTAATGGTAACTATATTTGATACAGACAGTAATTTTTTGTAAAAAAAGATTGACTCTTTTATTCTCATAAGGTTTACTATTTATGGTGAAAGGAGTTTATTATGGAAAAAAATCTTACATCAGGTAGTGTTCTGAAGAATATTCTGTATTTTTGCCTGCCTTATCTTTTATCTTATTTTTTACAGACTTTGTATGGAATGGCTGATCTGTTTATCATAGGACAGTTTGAGGGGGTAGCCAGCACTACTGCTGTATCAGTGGGAAGTCAGGTTATGCATATGCTGACGGTTATGATCGTTGGACTTGCCATGGGGTCTACGGTGAGTATCGCCCAGGCCGTGGGAGCCGGAGAAAAAAAGAAAGCTTCTGCTTCAATTGGAAATACTGTTTCATTGTTTATGATTGTGGCTTTTGGAATGATGGCAGTTCTTCTTTGCCTGGTAAAGCCCATTGTATCAGTAATGTCCACACCTGCGGAAGCTGTGTCAGGAACAGTTCAATATCTTACGATCTGTTTCATCGGAATTCCTTTTATTACAGCGTACAATATAATCAGTTCAATTTTCAGAGGCTTGGGTGATTCCAAAAGTCCTATGTATTTTATCGCTGTCGCCTGTGTTACAAATATTATTCTGGACTGCCTTTTTATAGGAGTTTTACATTTGGGACCTGCAGGTGCTGCACTGGGAACCACAGTTTCGCAGGCTGTCAGTGTGGTTGTGGCTCTGACGGTGATCTTGAAGAAACAATCCGGAATTTCCATAAAAAGAAATGATTTCAGACCTCAAAGTAAAGTCATGGGACAGATACTTAAAATAGGAATTCCGGTGGCAATGCAGGACGGATTGATACAGATTGCATTTATTGTGATTACTGTAATAGCCAACAGGCGTGGTCTGAGCGATGCGGCTGCTGTAGGAATTGTGGAGAAGATTATCAGTTTCCTTTTTCTTGTTCCATCTTCCATGCTGTCTACGGTATCTGCCCTTGGAGCTCAGAATATAGGAGCAGGAAAGGAAGAACGGGCAGTTTCTACATTACGGTATGCCATTATGATCGCCGCTGGTTTCGGGCTGATTGTTTCTGTGACAATTCAGTTTATTGCAGAGCCGGTTGTGGGATTATTTACAGCAGATTCCTCTGTTATTCTGGCAGGAGGGCAATATATTCGGGGATATATCTGGGATTGTATCTTTGCAGGGATTCATTTCAGTTTCAGCGGATATTTCTGTGCCTGCGAAAGATCAGAGCTTTCCTTTTTGCATAATATTACAGCCATTGTTCTTATGAGAATTCCCGGGGTATACATAACATCCAAAATGTTTCCGAATACTCTTCTGCCTATGGGAATTGCCACAGCTACAGGCTCACTGGTTTCCGTAATCATCTGTGTGATAGCATTTGTATGGCTGAGACGTAAGAAAAAACTTGACAATCCAATATACATCATTTAAATTTGATACTATACTGATTTAGGTTAGGAGGCAGTGAAATGGATAAAACAGAGCAGAAAATCCTTGAGATCATTGATTCAAACAGGGATAAGATCATTGCCTTTGCACGTGATATAGCCGGACATCCGGAGCCGGGATTTTATGAGGAAAGAACCGCAGCCTGCACTGCGGCTGTTTTGCGTGACCTGGGACTTGAGGT
>JAQYGS010000016.1 GCA_028722515.1 Clostridia bacterium
TTGGCATAGAGATCACAATTCTGTAAGCAATAAAATCTCTGAATCAGAAAGCCACTGTGGACAAGGTCTATTTCATTATGTGTCTCCCTGGCTTCCCTCCGAAGATCTTCAATGTATTTCTGGAGAATTTTCAGCACTGTATCTCCTGAATATAAATAATCATTCAGCGTAATCATTCTTTTCTCCTGCATTTTAACATATTAATTTTAATTTCTGCAAAACCATTTTATCATAATCTGGCATTTTTCACAAAATATTTTTTATTTTGTATGTACATATGCTGATTTCTTTATTTTTTATACATTTCTGAATTGATTATATACAGAAAAATAGTATAATGACATTATAGTGTTTTACGGTTCGAAATGGGGAAAAGGTATATGAAACTACTTATGGGAATTTTACTGGCCTTATCACTGGCAGTGATGGTTTTGTGTTTATTTGCCACACATTTTAAAGAGCACGATTTAAAGAATCTTGTTCAGAATATTTTATCCATTGCCATACTGATCATCTTTAACTATGAAATAGTCCTGTTTTTAGATGATGAACAGTGGAATCTTTTTGCACACAGTATTTATTTTGTTGCCACAGACTGGATACTGTATTACCTTCTTCAGTTCTCCATAGAATATTCAGGAAGCGATTTTAATCAGTTTGTCAGAAAAAAGGCGATGATCTTTCTTCTGATGGCAGACAGTGCTTCGTTGCTTTTAAACACAGTATCTGGACATCTGTTCAGCCTGTATGTTTCCGACTATAAGGGTGAGAGCTATTATGCAATGAGCACAAAGCCTCCTTTTTATGTTCATTACTTTATTATCATCATGCTGGTTTCATTCTGCCTGATCAGTCTGTTTTACCGTGCATTTCATATGCCCCTGTTTTACCGCAGTAAATACCTGGCAATTGCAGTCATTCTGGTTATCATTATTTTGGCCAACATTATTTCTTTTAAAAAAGCCATTGATTTTTCCATTATAGGTTACTCACTGGAAGGTATTGCTCTTTACTACTGTACATTCGTTTTTACCCCTCAGAGGTTACTGAGAAAAACTTTACTTCTGGTTTCTCAGGATATGACGATCGGTCTTATCGTACTGGATATCGAGGGGAAACTTTTATACAGCAATAATTTTGCCAGGGATCTTCTGACTTCTGATTCTACACTTACAGATAATCAGGGCATGTCTTTTATGGAATGGTGCCGGAAGAGATATTTTTCAAACGAAGATAATGCTGCACAGGATTATATATTCTACCGCGGTTCTGATAAGATTACCCTTAATATCCAGTTTCAGAACCTGATGGATTCACATAATAACCTTCAGGGTGCTTACTTTGTTATCTATGACCGTACTGAAGAAATCAATAAAATGAAAGAAGAACGATTTCTTGCCACGCATGACAGTCTGACCGGCTTATATAATAAAAGTTATTTCTGTCATGTAGTGGAAGGTTACATAAAGAGCCATACTGAGGAAGAACTTCTTCTTCTGTGTACCAATATCAAAGATTTCAAAATGATCAATGATCTTTTTGGCAGTCAGATGGGAGATATGATTCTTAAAGGATGCGCAGATATAATCAGATTGAAGGAAAACAAGGCAATCGTTTATGGACGTCTGAATAATGATATCTTCGCTCTGCTGATCCGAAAATCAGATTTTAACGAAAATCAGTTTATGAGCCGAATGCAGGAAATTTTTTCCTCTGAAATAGAAAATGAATTTTCCTATCCACTGATCAATTATATCGGTGTATATGAGATTATTGACCGGTCAATCCCTGTAGCTGTAATGTGCGACCGTGCCAAGCTGGCTATTTCCAAAATCAAAGGTGATTATCACAACAGAGTTGCATATTATAACGAAACTCTCCGTAATGACATCCGATATGAGACAGAACTTATCAGCGATCTGGATGATGCCATTAAACAGAAACAATTAAAAATGTATCTTCAGCCCCAGGTTTCATCAGACGGAAAAATGCTTGGTGCAGAAGCACTGGTCCGCTGGGAGCACCCTGTAAAAGGAATGATTTCCCCAGGTCAGTTTATTCCGGTTTTTGAGAAAAACGGACTGATATCGGATGTTGACAAATACATATGGGAAACTGCCTGTCAGCAGCTGCTGGCCTGGAAGAAGCAGGGACGGGATAATTTATATATATCTGTTAATATTTCCCCAAGAGATTTTTATTTTCTTAATATTTATCAGATATTCACTGAGCTGGTGGAAAAATATGATATCAATCCACGGAATCTGAAACTGGAGATTACAGAAACTGCCATCATCATGGATTTCCAGCGTCAGATGGAACTGATCTCCAAGCTTCGTGAATATGGTTTTTCAGTGGAAATGGATGATTTTGGAAGTGGTAATTCTTCCCTGAACATGTTAAAAGATATCTATGTTGATATATTAAAGATCGATATGATCTTCCTTCAGAAAGCCCAGGACGAGGAACGAAGCAAAAAAATCCTGCAGATGATCATTTCACTTTCCAAAGAGCTTGGAATGCCTGTAATCACCGAAGGCGTAGAGACTGTTGAGCAGGTACAATTCTTAACCCAGATGGGTTGTGATATGTTCCAGGGCTACTATTTCGCCAGACCCATGAAAGTAGAACAGTTTGAAAAGATATATTTTACTGACTGAAATTAACTTACTTATGAAAGGAGAATATTATGCATCATAATAAATCTTCTGAAGACTATCTTGAAACAATACTTATTTTAAGCAGGAAGCTTCCTGTGGTCCGTTCCATCGACATTGCAGAAGAAATGAATTTTTCAAAAGCAAGCGTCAGTGTAGCTATGAAGCATCTTCGGGAAAATGCATGCATTGAAGTTAGCAAGGCAGGCTTTATTACCCTGACAGAGAAAGGAATGAAGATAGCTTCCGGTGTCTATGAGCGTCATCAGCTTCTATCCCAGTGGCTCATATCCCTTGGTGTAGACCCTAAGACTGCTGTACAGGATGCATGCGAAATGGAACATAATATCAGTGATGAAAGTTTTGAAGCAATGAAGAAATTCATTCATAAGTTCTGCCCGTTATCAGAATGATATGTCTAAAAAAAGATATGTGAGGAACATTAACCTCACATATCTTTTTATTTTATCCCCAAATTATCTGTTATTGATAGCTGTTACAAGAGCATCAATGGACGCATGGATAATGTCCGGGTCCACACCGGCGCCCCATGACAGAGTTCCATCCGGTTTTCTGATTCCCACATAGGCAATAGCCTTTGAACTTGAACTGCGCTCCAGAGCATGTTCCTGATAGGTTTCCAGTGAATATTTCAGCTCATATGCTTTCTTTAATGCATTGCTGACTGCATCCAGACGTCCATTTCCCTTCGCTTCTGTGACAGTTTTCTTTCCTCTGAAGCTTGACGTTACCCGTGTAACAATGCCGTCCTGCGTCTGCTGGAAATGAACTTCATTAATACTGTAAGGTTCTGTAACGTTCTCAAAGGTTGTCTTGAACAGATCAAAGATTTCATCAGGATGAAGCTCCTTATGCTTATGGTCTGAAACCGCCTTGGCTGCATACCCCATTGCTTCACGCATCTTAGGCGGAAGATTGAGGCCGAATTTTGTTTCCAGGATGTATCCTACGCCGCCCTTGCCGGACTGACTGTTGATCCTGATTACATCTGCATCATAATTTCTTCCCACATCTGTAGGATCAATAGGAAGATATGGAACATTCCAATGCTGTGGATCTTTCTCTTCTTTCCAGTGCATTCCTTTGGCAATGGCATCCTGATGAGAACCTGAAAATGCGGCAAATACAAGAGCTCCACTGTATGGACTTCTTTCATCAACTTTCATTCCGGTGCATTCTTCATAAACTTCACAGATATGAGGCATATCAGAAAAATCCAGCTTGGGATCCACACCCTGTGAGTACATATTCATACCCAGTGTTACAATATCCACATTTCCGGTTCGTTCTCCGTTTCCGAATAATGTTCCCTCAATTCTGTCTGCGCCTGCAAGAAGACCCATTTCCGAATCAGCCACACCGCATCCTCTGTCATTATGAGGATGTAGGGAAACAATAACATTTTCCCGGTATTTCAGGTTGTCGCACATGTATTCTACCTGGCTTGCATAAACATGAGGCATGCTGTGCTCCACTGTAACCGGCAGATTAATGATACATTTATTATCCGGTGACGGCTTCCATACATCAAGCACTGCATTACAAACCTCAAGAGCATATTCCGGCTCTGTACCAGTGAAGCTTTCAGGGCTATACTCAAACTGGAAATTACCTTCCGTTTCATCTGCCAGTTTTTTCAGAAGTGTGGCACCATCCACTGCGATCTTCAGAATTTCTTCCTTTGATTTCTTAAATACCTGTTCTCTCTGTGCCACAGACGTTGAATTATATACATGTATAATTGCTTTCGGAGCACCTTTGACTGCCTCAAAAGTCTTGCGGATAATATGTTCCCTTGCCTGTGTAAGCACCTGGATCGTCACATCCTGAGGAATCAGGTTCTGCTCGATCAATGTACGGAGAAATTCATATTCCGTCTCTGATGCAGCCGGAAACCCCACTTCAATTTCCTTAAAACCAATCTGTACAAGAAGCTTGAAAAATTCAATTTTCTGCTCCAGACTCATAGGTATCACCAGTGCCTGATTCCCGTCACGAAGATCTACGGAACACCAGGTGGGTGCTTTGTCAACATATTCTTTCTCTGCCCATTTCATACATTTCACCGGCGGCATAAAATACTGTCTCTGATATTTTCCCGGATTCATCATTTTACTTTCCTCCATTTTCTCTTATGAAACAAGAAAGAATCCTGCTTTGCAGGATTCTCCGCCTGCGGCGGGTTGCTTTTGCAACATAATTCCTTTCCGCCGCAGTGCGATCCTGCGCGGAGCGTTTTTTATGTCATAGGAATTCGAAATCTTCATAGAACAATATGGAGTACTTTCCTATGACA
>JAQYGS010000017.1 GCA_028722515.1 Clostridia bacterium
GTAAATATCTGATTCCAGAACTGCTCCCATAATTGCCGGATAATGCTGGTGCAAAAGCTTCATTGCATTAAATGTATGAGTGGCAGACACGGCTCCCTCATTTATGCAGTGCCAGGATGTATCATAATCTGCTCCTGAATGGCCAATGGCAACTTTCATGCCAAGTGAAATAATGTCCCTGATTGCTTCCGGCACTCCCGGTACTTCAGGCGAAACGGTAATATATCTTATATTTCCTTCTGCCGCTTCCTGATATTCTTTCAGAAGTTCTACATCAGGTGAGATGAGAAGATGCTCAGGCATTGCGCCCTTATATTCTGGTGCAAGAAAAGGTCCTTCCAGATGAATTCCAAGAAGATCCGCACAATTTTCATGCCCATTTTTCTGTGCTTTCTGATGCTTCACAGCTTCTTTTATTGTTTTCAGTGTCTGTTCCTTTGAATCAGTAAGAATAGAACACAGCCAGGAGGTTGTACCCTGGCCTGCAAAAAAATGTCCTATTTTTTTCAGGCCTTCTGCATCAGCTGCATTAACATCAACACCGGTTCCTCCGTGAGTATGTACATCGATAAATCCAGGAACTACATAATTGCCACAAGCATCATAAATTTCCTCACCGTCTGTTTTCACTCCTGTTTGTGTAATCCTGCCATCTTCAAATACAAGGTCTTCTTCCTTTATGGTACCATCCTTATAAACCTTGCCATTTATAATACGAATACTCATTTTCTTCCTCCTTAATCCTTATTCCGACTTAATTTAAAGCAGCCACAAACTCTGTAATCTTAAGATTGATATCGGAATGTGAAGTAAGAAGAGATACAGGGAATTCAGAAGTTGCCTCTCCATATGCTGTTCTGCGGACAACTGCACGATGCCAGTTTCTGAAACATCCAAGACGGATCTTTCTTGCATGAGAAATTTCGTTGATTCCAATAGTAACACAGTAATGCGGCATATCCTCCAAAGCTCCGTTAAAGTCTCCGATAGCATTGGCTGTTCTTGTCTCTCTGGTTATTTCCAGTACACGTGTCTTCTGAGCAAGAAACTCTTCATTTGAAAGAGTTGGGTCTGCCTCGTTAAATGCAACATGTCCGTTAATTCCAATTCCTCCAAAACAGATATCCACGCCACCCAGCTTTTCAATGAGCTGAGGAATATATTCAATATTACATGGATCTGGAAATACTCTCTGTTCTTCGGGCATTACAAGTTCAGGACGGATTCTGTCATAAACAGTACGCTGCATGAAACCTCTGAAACTTAACGGATGATCTTTGGACACCCACTGTCTGTCATCATCCAGATATTCATCCATATTAATAAACCATACATTTTTAAGACTGATATTCTGCTCATTAACCATATCTACAAAAAATGGATACTGTCCAACAGGACCTACAGGACAGATAAAAACGGTTTTCTCACCTTTTTCATTATGCAGCTTAATCTCTGCAGCCATTTCTTCAGCCATAGAGCGAAAAACAGCTTCATTGTCTCTCATTACAATCACCGGAAGCTTTGGATTATTTCCCACCAGTTCTTCCTTTGTATAGTTATAATAACTATGTCCCATATCGACTTACCTTCCTTTCAACATAATAAATTTACTGTCTTAATTATTCTGGTTTTATTATAGTAGATTTTCCGATATTATTCAATAAATTCAACGCAAATTTGCCCTGAAAGCACGCAAACGTTTTCATATTACACATTGTAATTTAAAGGAAATTCCTGTATAATTATTTTAATATATTTAAGTAAGAAATGTGAGGGATTTCTATGACGTTGAAAGAAATCGCCAAAGAGGCGAACGTGTCTGTCTCTACGGTTTCAAGAGTAATAAATCAGAAAAATACAAAGGCTGCAAGTCCTGAAGTCCAGGAACGTATCTGGGATATTGTCCGCAAAAGTGGATACACTCCCAATGCAACAGCACGCAATCTGAAAATGGGTCAAAACAGACAGATACAGGACACAGTGCCAAAATCCATCGCATGCATTTACGCAAGAAGCAACTCTTCGGTTTCCGATCCTTTTTTTTCCCAGATTGCCAAAGCCATTGAACAGGAAGCTTTTAAAAGCAGTTACTTTATCCGTCACTCCTTTACAGCCATGGATATTGCCAACCCGGATATTGCAAAGCAGCTAGCCCAGTTTCCTGTTGACGGGGTAGTGATTCTTGGCCGTTATGAGAAGCAGCTTCTGAACTTTTTCAGTCAGAATTACAAGAATGTGATCTATACGGGGTTAAATCCCATGGGAAACAAATATGACCAGGTGGTGTGTGACGGAAGTGAAATTGCCTATACTGCAATCTCTTATCTTATGGAACTTGGTCATACACGGATTGGCTATATAGGAGAGCAGAATAACGAAGTTCGATTTACAGGTTATAAGGAAGCTCTTGCAAAGCTTGGCCTTCCTTTTCTTCAGAAAAACACAGTTAACGTCAGACTTTCCTCGGATGGTGGGTATAAAGGAGCAAATACACTTATTCATAACAAAGCAGATATTTCTGCAATTTTCTGTGCAAATGATACCACTGCAATTGGTGTAATTCATGCTCTTAAGGAAAAAGGCTTCCGAATTCCGGAAGACATTTCCATAATCAGTGTAGATGATATTGACACAGTCCAATATCTTTCTCCACTGCTTACTACCGTTCATATTCCCCTTGAAGATCTTGGAAAAATCTCAGCCAAAGTGCTGATTGACAGGATTAACGGAGGACACCGGCTTCCCATGAGAATTCTGTTACCTTATTATATCGCCAAGAGGGACAGCTGCGGTAAAGTAAACAGAAATCGTAAAACTTTTGCAGATCTTTTAAAGTAGTTTTATTACGTAAAAAGAGTTATGATAAACAGATATCTGTTTACCATAACCCTTTTTTATTTTATTTCAGCACGATAGCCTGGGTCAGATGTCTTGGTGAATCTGCGTCAAGTTCCTTACTTTCAGCAATATAATATCCCAGCATCTGGCCAATAAATCCGATCATAGCTGCGTACTGCATGTCATTCCATCCCTCATC
>JAQYGS010000018.1 GCA_028722515.1 Clostridia bacterium
AAGCGTGAAGCCCCCCTTAAGATGAGATATCCCATTCGAAAGAAGTAAACCCCCTTGAAGACGACGAGGTAGATAGGGCAGAGGTGGAAGTGCAGTAATGCATGGAGCTGACTGTTACTAATCGGGTGAGGGCTTGACCAACTAGCCGAGGAAGCGGCAGGATGGAGCAGGAAGGATTCGGAGCAAGCTTGCTTGTGGAGAAGCATTCCTGATACAGACTGGACATTTGCGAAGCAAATGACACTGAGCAACGAAGTTGCGAGGTGACCCCGCTGGAGTACAATACTCAATCGGCAACGCAGGAAGTTAATTCTCAAGGAAATGTCAACATGTATGTAGTTTTGAAGGTGCAAACCTTTATTCCTCCTTAGCTCAGTCGGTAGAGCATGCGGCTGTTAACCGCAGTGTCGTTTGTTCGAGTCCAACAGGGGGAGTTTTTTTCGGAAAATGAAGTCCGATACTTGAATTTATATTTAACAGGCTCCATGGTCAAGTGGTTAAGACACCGCCCTTTCACGGCGATAACAGGGGTTCAAATCCCCTTGGAGTCATTCTGTGACTATTTTTGAATTTAATAACATGGTGCCATAGCCAAGTGGTAAGGCAAAGGTCTGCAACACCTCTATCCCCAGTTCAAATCTGGGTGGCACCTTTTAAACTCTTGTAATTTTAAACAAGAGTTTTTTTGTTTTCAGAAATGAAATTGGATTGCAGAGGTAACAGGTATGTATGAAAAAAATGAACTATACCGGAACATTCCTAAAATGGATGTTTTTTTAAAAAAGGAATATGTAATAAAAGCTTCTCAGGAATACGGCAAAAAACCTGTTATGGATATTATTAAATCGCACCTGGATAGAATTCGTGAAAAGCTGGAAAAATGTAACAATATTGAAGAGGCAGAAATTATTGTTGGGAATTTAGACCAGGAGATTGAGAAAGGATTAACCCAACTTGGTAAAAAAAAATATAAACATGTTATTAATGGAACCGGCGTTGTCCTTCATACAAATCTTGGACGGGCACCTATGCCTGAGAAAGCGGTTCAAAATGCTGCAGCTCTTATGACACGTTATGGTAATCTGGAATATAATCTTGACGAAGGCACCAGGGGAGAAAGGTATAATCATTTTGAAGACCTGATCTGTAATATAACCGGATCGGAGGCTGCATTTGCTGTGAATAATAATGCAGCAGCTGTACTGCTAATGATATCTTCTCTTGCATCTGGAAAAGAGGTTCTTATTTCCAGAGGTGAGCAGATAGAAATCGGCGGTAAGTTCAGAATACCAGATATAATTCAACAAAGTGGTGCAGTTTTGCGCGAAGTTGGAACAACTAACAGAACACGTATTTCAGATTATGAGGATAATATAAATGATAATACTGGAGCAATCTTAAAGGTTCATACCAGTAATTTCGTTATGAAAGGATTTACGGAAAGTGTTCCGATAAAGGAACTTGTAAAACTGGGAAGAAAATATAGCATACCTGTTCTTGAAGACCTGGGCAGTGGTGTACTTGTGGATTTATCATCAGTTGGTCTAAAAAAGGAGCCTACTGTTCAGGATAGTATTGATTCAGGTGTTGACCTTGTTACATTTAGTGGAGACAAGCTTATGGGAGGGCCTCAGGCCGGTATCTTAGCTGGGAAAAAAGAATTGATTGCCAAATGTAAAAAACATCCTCTGACAAGGGCAATACGTATTGATAAATTTACTGCCGCAATGCTGGAAGAGATTTTTGCATTATATCAGGATTTGGATTTTGCAATGAAAAATATTCCTGTACTGCAGATGCTCTCCCAAAGCAAAAAGAAATTGGAAGAAAAAGCGATACAATTTAAACAGGAAATGAAGGATTCGGATGCTCTGATAACGATTGAGGAGTGCACCGGTGTTCCAGGAGGGGGCTCACTGCCGGATCAGAAGCTTGACAGCATCTGTGTCAGAATAAAAAAACAGGGACTTCAACCAAAAGCTGTTGCAAAAAAACTCAGGGAAGGCAGTCCTGCACTTATTACTCTTGTAAGGGAGGACAGTCTTATCATTGATATGAGGACAGTTTTTGATGAAGAAATTTCAATAGCAGTACAACTTATAAAACAAATCCTGTAAATGCGATGCAGATGGTAAAATACATTGAAGTATCTGTAGACGAGAGAAAAAAATAGGTTTATACTGGTATTTGATCATGTTGGAGCCAAAGAAAAACATATCAGTACCAGGATGGGAGGAGGAAAAAAATTGGGGAAAAAAATATCTAATTTACTAAAAGGTGAAATTTTTTCATCTATATTTTACATTGCGTTTGGTCTTTGCCTGATTCTGATTCCGAACGAAACTGTTAATATAATATGCAAGGTTGTTTTTGGGATGGTCTTGATCGCAGCGGGTATTTATCATATCTGGATCTATGCGGCGGAAAAGGAAAAAGCAACTATCCTGGATCTTTTTACGGGTGTTATTTCAACAGTTCTTGGAGTATTTCTTTTTTTCACGCCTCAGATTGTTATTAAGATCCTTCCGTTTTTGCTTGGATCTTTTGTATTAGTGGATAGTATATGGAAGATTAAAGAAAGCTGCAGATTGAAAAAAACAGACAGCGGGCTCTGGAAAGCTTTTCTTGTGGGAAGCCTGATATTTATTATTCTGGGAATATCCATTTTTGTTTATCCCTTCTCTTCTGTTACGAAAATGGTAATGTTCTGCGGATGTATACTGACTGCAAATGGGGCTGCAGATATTATTTTTCTGATTCTTGTGCGGATTGATATGAAAAAAGCTGCAAAGGGAAAACAGGAACCGGATAAGTTACAACCCATAAATGAAGAACAAGAAAGTAATGAATCTGAAAAAACAGACAGCAGTCTTCAGATGGAACAGGAAACAACTCAGTCTGAAGAAGCAGAGCAGGGGGTAAGTCCTGCTAAGGAAATAAAAGAAATGACAGATAATCACCAGGAACCGCTGGAAGAATGGAAAGACTGATCAAGAAAACAAAACAGAGCAGACATTTTGTATCTGCTCTGTTTTTTTACCTATCTGAACGCCCTGATTGCAGGATTATCTTCGTAGTATTTCTTTTTATCTCTGTACATTTTTTCTTCGGCTGATTTCAATAAATCATCAATATCAATATTTTCCAAAGGTAATGTTTCAAAGCCATGAGCAATATGATAATTCTCTTTTTTCACAGCCTGCAAGAGATGGGTGATTTTATCAGCAAGATTTTTTTGATCCAAATCAGGAACAAGGGAAACGAATTCATCTCCTCCAATTCGATAGCAATTTTCAGAACCAAACTGTTTGATCATTTCTCCAGCTATGTATTTAAGCATCTGATCACCAGCAACATGCCCCTGAGTGTTGTTCAGCTCATGGAGACCATTGACATCAACATAGATACATGTAAGTGTTTCTTTGGATAAAGAGATATATTCGCTTTTCTGATGTTCAAAACAGTTTCTGTTTTTCATCCGTGTCAGCTTGTCATTTTCTGCTGCATATCTCATTCTTTCCTTCATAACGAAATTGCTTATTACAATATGCATCATAAAAGAAGAAACGATCATGGAAATTCCTTCAAATACAAGCGAATTAATAATATCAATAGAAATTACAGCTTTATTTTTTACTAATATTACAGTAATAATATATAGTATATTAAAGATGGATGCCAGAATTATATTCTGAACAGGTCTTAATGCAAACAGTAAAGGTAAAGTAAGGAGAAAAGCAATGAATGTTGTTGACGGTTGATCTTTAAAGTTAAAAGTACCAATATAAATTCCCAGTAAATACAAAATGGATAAGAAAATATAAATTGAGCAGTTCAGTATTTGGGGATTTTTTTCTGTATATTTATGATTTACGAGTAGAAGGAGTACTGACAAAATCAAAGAAAACACATAACCTGGAAGATTAGGTCGAATCACATCAAGAAACAGACATCCCAGACTCATACAAGTCAGAAAGAAAATTGTGACAAAAAGAAACATTGTTAATTTTTTTCTATTGTTTTTATGTATGTCAGGAAGACAATTTCTGTAATCTTCAGGATCAATCCCTGCATATAATATCATTTGAATTAATTTATTCATGAAATCCTCCCATATAAACTACATTCAAAGTTTATTATTTTCCGACATATTATACAATGTCATATTTCCAAATACAAGTGTAAAATCGGAAATTTACTGCCGTTGCGAAACAAAAGCATTTATGTTAATATGTGAATATGAAAAATTCAGAACAGATTACGATTATTAGTTTTTCCGGGATTTATAAGCAGGAACAGTTCTGGAGGGAATATAAAGCATCCTGGGTGGAGGCACAGGACATTTCCGGGACGAACTGCTACTGTGATGAAGAAGCATTACGTGAGATAGACCGGAGAACAGGAGAGATTCCTTATGATGGAATTCATTTTATTGATTCAGGAAACTATCATTATATGACACGCTTCTGGATTGGCAGGATTACATGTCCGTTTCGGCTGATTGTATTTGATAATCATACAGATATGCAGATGCCTGCTTTTGGAAATATTCTGTCCTGTGGAGGATGGATTGCCGCATCACTGGAAGAACTGGAAAACCTGAAGGAGGTAGTTCTTATCGGACCGGATGAGGAATCATATTCTCAGGTACAGGATCAGTTAAAAGTTAAAGTCAGGTTTTTGTCCAGAGAAAAACTGAAAGAAATGACATATAAAGAAAAAGAAAATTTCATTAAGGGTATAATGGAAGAAAATAGGATGCCTTTTTATATTTCCATTGATAAGGATGTTCTGTCACCGGATGAGGCGGATACTACCTGGAGCCAGGGAGAAATGACAGGAGAGGAACTGCTCTGGTGGCTTAATAAAATCACAGAATTTGAGAATTTGACCGGTGAATCATGGCTTGGTATGGACATCTGTGGGGAGTCGGATCCGGATTATACCCGGGATAATGGTTTAAACGACAGAATGAATGATCTGATCTTGCAGGAAGTTGTCAGAAAGGATAGCTGATCTATGAAAAATGAGCTTTTAACGATAGGACCTTTTACAGTTTATGGATACGGACTTATGATCGCTGTGGGAGTACTTATGGGATGGGCAGTTGCAGAAGTCCGGGCAAGAAAACTGAAACTGGCGTATGAGCATATATTTTATCTTGTGATGTGGTGTGCTGTGGGAGGTTTTGTCTGTGCGAAGATTCTTTACTGGATAACTGACTGGAAGGAAATCATAGCAAATCCATCTTCAATGCTTGGAACAGATGGCTTCGTAGTATATGGAGGGATTATTGGCGGAATTCTGACGGGATACATTTACTGCAGGATAAAGAAACTTGATTTTCTCAGGTATTTTGATCTTATGATGCCTTCCATAGCACTGGGACAGGGGTTTGGGCGTATAGGCTGTTTCCTGGCAGGCTGTTGTTATGGCAGGGAAACGGCTTGTCCTTTGTCAGTTATCTTTACCAATTCTGATTTTGCTCCCAATGGAATTCCCTTGATTCCTACACAGATTTATTCCAGCCTTCTTGATTTTCTTCTTTTTTTTGTGCTTCTTTATATTGCAAAGCACAAAAAAGCAGATGGACAGGTGGCAGCAGCTTATCTTATCTTTTACAGTGTGGGAAGATTTATTATGGAATTTTTCAGAGGCGATATGATAAGAGGAAATGTAGGAGTGCTTTCTACTTCCCAGTTTATCAGTATTTTTACAGGAATTGCCGGAATAATCCTGTTTATTTTTACGGAAAAATGGAATAAAAATAAAGAATATGCATAGGCTGTAATAAAAACGGATGAGGTCTTAAATGTTTAAACCGGAAGATTTCGAATATGACAGTATGTCTATGCAGCAAAATATCCCCGACTCTTTTTCTTCTCAGGAGATTCCTCCTGCCCAGAATGAGCAGTACGGGGATTTTATATTGAAATACCCGGAATATATATGGAAAGAATACACGGAAAGACCGGATGCGATCATTCAGCCTGTTAATGATATGTTTGGGGTGATTTATATTCCCCTTGAACAGGTCACTCCTCTTGAAGTTAATTCTTATACATATGCTTCTATTCCCAAATGTTATACATTCATGGACACAGAAGCTATGAATGCTGCAGGAATCAGCAGACTTCAGAACCATCCATTCCTGAAGCTTCAGGGGGAAGGGACGGTAATTGCGGTGATTGATTCAGGAATCGATTATACAAACCCTGTGTTTATGGAGGGAGATGTAAGCAGAATTGCCTATATCTGGGATCAGACTATTATTGGTAATGAGGATGACAGGGTCCCCTATGGAAGAGTATTTACAAACAATGATATTAATCGTGCACTGAAATCTGAAAACCCACTGGAAATTGTTCCATCCACAGATGAACTGGGGCATGGAAGCGCACTGGCCGGGCTTGCAGCAGGTAATCTGGTTCCAGAGGAAAATTTCTCAGGGGCTGCGCCAAAAGCAACTATTATTGCTGTTAAGCTGAAAGGTGCCAAATCATATCTCAGGGAATTTTACCAGCTGCCTCCAGATGCTTTGGCTTTTCAGGAAAATGATATAATGCTTGGAATAGCTTTTGCCATAAAGATGGCTAATAGTCTGGGAATGCCTATTTCCGTATGTCTTGGACTTGGAACCAGCCAGGGAGCACACATTGGGGACAGTGAATTAAGCAGATATCTGAATTATGTAAATGAAAATACTCAGGTTTCTGTTTCTGTAGCAGCAGGAAATGAAGGAATTGCCCAACATCATTTTACTGCGGAGCTGTCAAAGGATCAGACGGAAGAAACGGCAGAACTTCGCGTAGCAGAAGGTGAACAGGGATTTTATATGGAGTTCTGGGGAAACACACCTGATGATTACTCTGTTTCAATTCAGTCTCCAACAGGGGAAACTTTGTATGTAAGTACTTCACTGGGGGCAGGAACCCAACAGCTTTCTTTTATTTTTACGGAGACAAAGGTTCTGGTCAATTATGTGGGAATGGAACGGATGACAGGAAAACAGCTGATTTATTTTCGTTTTCTCCATCCTGCAGCTGGCATCTGGAAAATTAACGTGGGAAATCAGAAAGGTGCAGGAAGCCGTTTCCATATGTGGCTGCCTGTTCAGGGATTTATTTCCCCTGATACCTATTTTCTTCAGTCAAATCCCTATTCAACGGTTACTGCTCCCGGAGATTCTGCGGGAAGCATAACTGCCACAGCATATAAATACAGAGACAACAGCCTTTATTTCCAGGCAGGCAGAGGATTCACACCTGATAATCAGGTAACACCGGATCTGGCGGCACCAGGCGTGGATCTTACAATACCATTGCCGGGAGGCGGCTTTGGAAAGGCATCTGGCAGCAGCCTGTCCGCCGCCATTACAGCGGGAGCAGCTGCTCTTATGCTTGAGTGGTCCATTGTGAGAGGAAATGTACCTTATGCATCAGGAAACAGCGTGAAATATTCTCTCCAGAAAGGAGCCATACGCGAAGAAAATATGTTTTATCCCAATCCTGACTGGGGATATGGAAGACTGAATCTGTATCATACCTTTGAAGTACTTAGCTGACATATGGTGATGTTGGTGTAAAAATATGCCAAATTCGACACCAAAATATTGTACAGTTTAGCACCAAAAATAATTAGGCAGCCTAATTGTTTTTGCATACAAAAAATGTTATAATGTACAAAAGATTTTGGGAGGCAATCATGAAAAGAGGAAGTATTTTTGAAATGGATGGAATTCCACGGGCTGGTGAAGCAATACCTCTTGCTATGCAGCATGTGGTATCTATGATCGTGGGATGTGTTACTCCTGCAATTATCGTTGCGGGTGCGGTTCCTGGGGGACTATCCAGTAAAGAACAGGTTATTCTGATACAGTCTGCACTGGTTATAGCAGCTTTATCTACGCTGCTTCAGCTGTTTCCCATAGGGAAGAAGACAGGGTTTGCAATCGGCTCAGGTCTTCCCATTATAATGGGAGTCAGTTTTGCCTATGTGCCAAGTATGCAGGCTATAGCAGAATCTTATGGAATTGCAGCCATTATGGGGGCGGAAATAGTAGGTGGCCTTGTGGCTGTCGTGATGGGACTTCTGGTAAAAAAAATAAGGGTATTTTTTCCACCCCTGATTACCGGAACAGTGGTCTTTACCATTGGACTTTCACTTTATCCTACTGCAATCAATTATATGGCAGGAGGAGTAAGCAGTCCGGATTATGGTTCCTGGAAAAACTGGCTGATCGCATTCTTTACCCTGGCTGTGGTAACAGCGCTGAATCACTTTGGAAAGGGAATATGGAAACTTGCATCTATTCTGATTGGTATCATTGTAGGATATATAGTTTCTATCCCGTTTGGAATGGTAGATTTAAAAAGTGTGGGTGAAGCAGGGTTATTTCAGTTTCCATCACTGATGCATTTCGGCATTGAATTTGAACCATCATCCTGTATTGCTATTGGAATACTGTTTGCAATTAATTCCATTCAGGCTATCGGAGATTATTCTGCCACCACCATCGGAGCAATGAATAGAACACCAAAGGATCAGGAACTTCAGAGTGGTATTGTAGGATATGGCATTTCCAACGTGGTTGGCGCTTTTCTTGGAGGACTTCCTACGGCAACATACAGTCAGAACGTAGGAATTGTCACAACCACTAAAGTTGTGAACAGATGGGTACTGGGGCTTGCGGCTGTCATTCTTGGAGCAGCAGGGATCATACCGAAATTCTCGGCACTGCTTACTACGATTCCTCAATGTGTATTGGGAGGTGCTACGGTTTCTGTATTTGCGTCTATTGCAATGACAGGTATGAAGCTTGTTGCTTCTGCAGATATGAATTACCGTAATTCTTCGATTGTGGGACTTGCGGCAGCTTTAGGAATGGGTGTATCCCAGGCAACAGCAGCACTATCTACATTCCCAACATGGGTAACCACAATTTTTGGCAAATCTCCTGTTGTTCTTGCAACTATCATTGCTGTTCTGTTAAATATTATTCTTCCTAAAACCCGGGATGAAGAAAAAGAAGAAGCGAAAAAAAAGATTGAGGTAGAAAAAAAGCTGGAACAGGATCATAGAGAATTTGAAAAATGATATTAAAAACAGTGCGCATACGGCAGAAACCGGTGCGCACTGTTTCATTATGAACAAGAATGCTATTTGCGGTAAACAAAAGCAGGAAGACCATCTTCTCCCATAGAAACATCTACGCTTCCCTGAATAAGCGGACGTGCATAACTGATAAAATCATCTGTTACATCAGAACCATTCTCACAGATCCATTCTTTGGGTACTGTTTTTTCTTTATTGCAGATCTCATTTACATCTTTAAGTTCACAGGCTATCTTATAACTGCCATCTCCAGTATCCTGACGGACAAAAGAAACCATTTTACCCGTTTCTCCATTTAACGCAGCTTGTACACCGAAGCATCCTGCAAGGATTGCTTCCTGCTGATCAGTGGATGAGATCAGTGCAGAGGAACAGCGCTGGCTTACATTTAATTCGATGGAACGTGCTTTTACTCCAAGACGCGTGCGCACAAGATTCTCCAGATATTTGCCGCAGCCGGACAGCATTTTGTGGCCAAAGTTATCAGTATCTGCCGAACTGGAATATTCACAGATAAAAGTTCCGTCCTTATCACGAATTCCCTCGGAAACACAGACTACCACGTTGCAGTTTTTTTCAAAGGCTTTTTGTACAGAGACAAGGAATGCCTCCTGATCAAAGACGGTCTCCGGAAGATAAATAAGTAATGGGTTATCTCCCTTATATTTCCTGGCAAGAACCGAAGATGCGGTCAGCCATCCTGCATGCCGTCCCATGATTTCGACAATGGTTACAGATTTCTTCTCATAAACACAGGCATCAAGGGAAATTTCACGAACTGTGAAGGCAACATAACGTGCTGCACTGCCAAAACCTGGTGTATGATCTGTATGCATCAGGTCGTTATCGATCGTCTTGGGTTCTCCTATGATACGGATGTCGCTTCCAATCTGAGATGCATACCGGGACAGTTTACTTACTGTGTCCATGGAATCATTGCCGCCAATGTAAAATACCCAGCCAATATTAAGTTCTTCAAATCTCTTGAATAATTCCGGATAAACCGGATCGCTTAAGGATTCAGGAAGCATATGGCGGCAGGAACCAAGGTATGCTCCTGGTGTGTGAATAAGGCGGGAAAGTTTTTCTCCGGGTAATGCTTCATTAAAATCCAGGATGTTTCCTTTAAGAAACCCCTCGATACCGTTTATCATCCCGTAAATATGTCCGATCTGATCAGGATGACGCATACCTTCGGAAACTACACCGTAAAGACTGCTGTTAATTACGGCTGTTGGACCACCGGACTGGCCGACAATTAGATTTTTTTTCGACATATCAATACCTCCAGTGTCAGTTTAGTGGTGTAATATATTTTTATTATAACATACTGGCACTTTAAAAGGAATTATTTTTGTGATATGATTGAGCATAGACACATAAAAAAGGGAGAAAGCAAATGAAGGACGTTAAACTGAATCATGCACTGGAGCTGTATTTTGATGAAACAGCAGAAAAACAGAGCAGGGAATACTTTGAGGCAGAGAAGTATCTGAAGATGCGTATACGTCCTGCTATGGAAATGCTGATCCAGCTTGAAGATACAGAGAAAATGGAAGTGCTGGAAAATAACGGATGGTTTGGAGAAAAAGAACTGGAGAGTTTTATAAAGACAGCACAGGAAAAAGACAAACCACGTTCTTTAATCTGGCTTCTTCATCTTAAAAATAGAAAATATGGTTACAGGGATAAAGATTTTACTCTGTAATATGTGGTGATGAAATGACAAGGGAAGAGCTTCTTGGGAAAAAAATACTTGAAAACTGCAGAAACCAATTATATTTATATTTTCCTTATCTTGATGGCGCATTTTGCAGTATGGATCTGAAGCCTTTATATGAGACAAAGCGATGCGCAACAGATGGTGAATTCCTGTATTTTTTTCCGGAATTTCTTATGCACACATATGCAGAGAATCCTGCTGAAGTGAAAAAAGGATATCTTCATATGCTGTTTCACTGTTTGTTTCTTCATATATTTCAGAGACCGGTATATGCAGAAGGTGAAGTACCAGATGATTTTTCTGTAGAGGAAATATGGAACCTTGCCTGCGATATTTCAGCCGAATTTCTTATAGACCAGGCTGCCAGGGAGAAAAAGATTCTGAATTTCTGTCCTGAGAATGACAGAAATATGGAAATCAGAAATACCTGTTTTTCCATTATGAGAAAAGCTGAAGAAAAATATGCATCTGTTTATAGAATTTATGCGGCTGTTTTAAGAGGAGATTTTCCATATAAACCGGAAGAAATGATATCGGTGTTTCAGTGGGATGATCACAGACTATGGCGCAAATGCCAGGAAGATAAGGAAAATAAAATCCGCAGAAAATGGGAACAGATTGGATCCTTTACTGCTCAGAATAAAACCGGGAGTCATAGCCGTGCCGGTACTTCCACTGACAGTGGACAGGAAGAGCTGGATGAGATATACAGAAGCAGATATGATTACAGGAAATTTCTGAAACGATTTTCAAAACCCCGGGAAGAGATGGAACTGGACTCAGAAAGCTTTGATTATATTTTTTATAATTTTGGTATGGAAAAATATGGAAATCTTCCTTTGATCGAACCTTTGGAATATAAAGAAGTAAACAGACTGGAAGAGCTGGTTATTGCCATTGATACGTCAGGATCCTGTTCCAGAGAAACGGTACAGAAGTTTCTGGGAGAAACCTATTCCATTCTCAGTGAGAAAGAGAACTTCTTTCATAAAATGAAGGTATATATTATCCAGTGTGATTGCTGCCTTCAGAAAATAGACATTATCCATTCAGAGGATGAGTGGAAAGAATACTGTGAAAAAGTAACCATTCAGGGAAGAGGAGGTACGGATTTCAGGCCTGTGTTCCGGTATGTTCAGAAACAGATCGAAAAAAGGGAAATCAAAGACCTGAGAGCTCTGATCTATTTTACTGATGGAGATGGAATTTATCCTCAGGAAAAGCCAGACTATGAAACAGCCTTTGTTTTTCTGAAAAGAACAGAAAAAATGAACCTTGTACCTTCATGGGCCCTGCGCCTTGTTACAGGGCAAAAGGAGCAGAAAGAATGAATATACAGGAAGCAAAAAGAGAAATCTGTAATACACTGAAAGCCTATCTTTCCAAAGATGAAAACGGAAATTACACCTATCCTGTCATCAGACAGAGGCCTGTTCTTCTTATGGGACCGCCAGGAATAGGAAAAACCGCAATTATGGAGCAGGCTGCAAGGGAGTGCGGCGTTGGACTTGTATCCTATACGATTACCCATCATACAAGGCAGAGTGCCATTGGTCTCCCTGAAATCGTAAAGAAGACATATGGCGGACGGGAAATGACTGTAACAGAATATACTATGAGTGAGATTGTTGCTTCTGTATATGACTGTATGGAGCACACAGGAAAAAAAGAAGGAATACTTTTTATTGATGAGATTAACTGCGCTTCTGAAACATTGGCACCGGTTATGCTGGCTCTTTTGCAGAATAAGACCTTTGGAAGCCATAAAATTCCTGACGGGTGGGTGCTGGCAGCAGCAGGAAATCCCCCTCAGTATAATAAGTCAGTCAGAGAATTTGATATTGTAACACTGGATCGCGTCAGGGAGATCAGCATAGAGCCTGACTGTGATGTCTGGCTTAAGTATGCATGGAAAAATAAAATACATCAGTCCATAATTTCTTATCTGAGTTTAAAAAAGCAGAATTTCTATATTGTGGAAAATACAGGAGAATCAAAAACCTTTGTGACTGCCAGAGGCTGGGAGGATCTTTCCAGACTCATTGAAGGTTATGAAGAGCTTGATGTTCCGGTTACAGAAGAGCTGACAGGACAATTTATTCATAAAGAGGAGATTGCACGGGACTTTTGTCTGTATTACCGTCTGTATACAAAATATGATACAGATTATGGAATTTCCGGTATTCTGAAGGGAAATCTGGACAGAGATGAGATGCTGAAAAAGGAAAATATGGCTTCAAAGGGTTCTTTTGAAGAAAGATTTACAGTCGTTCATCTTGTGCTTGCAGCTCTGATCTCAGACCTTGAGGAGTACTCTGACCAGGACAGGCTGGTCACCGGGCTATACAGTATACTGGGACATCTTAAGAAATATCTTGAAAGTTATGCAGATATTGGATGCACAGAGGAGTTTATCCTGCAACAGAAGAAAAGCCTGCAGGTGAAAATGGAAAAGGAGCTTATTTCTCCCAGGCAATACAGAGAACAGAAGAAAATACATAAAAAACTGGAAGAATATATTATAAA
The DNA here is from genome assembly GCA_028722515.1 of Clostridia bacterium. Lineage (GTDB taxonomy): Bacteria > Bacillota > Clostridia > Lachnospirales > Lachnospiraceae > Blautia_A. The sequence continues at coordinate 13,364 of JAQYGS010000018.1, forward strand.
GATTAAAGAAGAACACATTAACAATGCTGAAAAAGGCTGGGAAAGGATTAAGACATATTTCCAGGAGGAAGTCATAAAAAGAAAAAGTCTGGCGGCCGGTTATTCAAAGGAACTGGACAGAGCCTTTGAATTCATAAGAGACAGCTTTGGAGATGACCAGGAGATGGTTCTTTTTGTTTCCGAAATAACCCAGAATCCTCAGATTATTGATTTTATCGGACAATTTGGCTGCGACTTCTACTTTAAATACAGTGACAGATTTCTTGGAAATACGCAGGAAAAGGCTTTGAGAGAGGAATGCATCAATATCCTGAACCGGAAATAGGAATTACAGATAATTAAAAAGGTTTTTTATAATAGTAACAAAAGGAGGAATCCTATGTCAGAAAAAAAAGAGAAAAAGAAAAAATCAAAAGGGGATGTGCTGCTGACACTGGTTCTGATCGTGGCAGTCTGTGTATTCTGCTATGCTGCATTTAATCTGTATCATATCTATTCAGAATATAAAAAAGGCACCGATGAATATAACCGGATTGAGCAGATGGCAGTCACAACACGGAATCCTGACGGAAGCGAAACAGAAGATCCTGACAGCGCAGAAAATATAAAAGTACCCTTGAACATAGATTTTGCATCTCTTAAGAGTGTAAATGATGACGTGGTCGGATGGATCTATGTAGAAGCTCTTCCTGATATCAATTATCCTGTTGTTCAGGGAAAGGACAATGAAACCTATCTTCACAGAACTTATGAGAAAAATTATAATTTTGCAGGAACCATTTTCGTAGATTATGAAAATAAAAATGATTTCAGTGACTGCAATACATTGGTTTACGGTCATAATATGAAAAATGGATCTATGTTTGCTCAGCTTAAGAAATTCTCCCAGGATGAAGAAACCTATAAAAAGAGTAAATATTTCTGGATACTTACTCCGGAGAAAAATTACAGATATGAGATTATTTCTGCTTATACAACAGGAGTAAACAGTGATACCTATACATTATTCAAGGGGCCGGGGGAAGAATTTACGGAGTATCTGAAGAAAATCAGAGGATATTCGGAAATTCAGACAGATTCCGGGGAAATGACAGTTAAGGATAAAATAGTTACATTATCTACCTGTACAGGAAATGAGGCAACAAGGTATGTGGTACAGGGAAAGAGGGTTAATTCCCTTGATGTGGTAAAGAACAATACACAGCAGTAAACTGATTTTATGCAGAACAGGAGGAGATTCCTTATGGCAGGAGAAGTTGAGAAATTACAGGAACTGATCGACACATATGATAATATCGTTTTTTTTGGAGGGGCAGGAGTTTCCACAGAGAGTGGGATTCCGGATTTCAGGAGCCAGGATGGACTGTATCATCAGAAATATGATTATCCTCCCGAAACCATTTTAAGCCATACATTTTTTATGAAACATACAGAGGAATTCTATAAGTTTTACAGAGACAAAATGCTCTGTGACACAGCAAGACCTAATGCAGCACACATAAAGCTTGCTCAATTAGAGCGTGCAGGCAAGTTAAAGGCAGTGGTCACCCAGAATATAGATAATCTTCATCAGATGGCGGGAAGCAGAAACGTTCTGGAACTTCATGGAAGCGTTTATCGAAATCATTGTATGAAATGTGGGAAATCATATAATTTTTCCTTTATGAAGAAATCACAGGGAGTTCCCAGATGTGAATGCGGCGGTATTATCAAACCGGATGTGGTTCTCTATGAAGAAGGTCTGGATAATAACACTGTTTCTTCGGCAGTCCGTGCCATTTCTCAGGCCCAGGTGCTGATCATTGGCGGCACATCCCTGGCAGTTTACCCTGCAGCAGGCCTTATTGATTATTTTCAGGGGGAACATCTTGTTGTGATCAATAAATCATCCACACCCAGGGACAGGTACGCAGATCTTATGATCCAGGAACCTATTGGTCAGGTATTTTCCCGAATCGTGGTGAAAGGAGAATAAAATATGGGTCTCCTTTATGAAGTGGGAGATATAGTTACTCTGAAAAAAGTCCATCCTTGCGGAAGCAGAGACTGGGAAATCCTGAGAGTTGGCGCAGACTTTCGCCTGAAGTGTACAGGATGTGGACATCAGATTATGGTTCCCCGCAAAATGGTAGAAAAAAATACTAAAAAACTGAATAAAAAAGAAAATTAATGCTTTACAGGCAGTAAAATGTATGTTAAAATCAGAAATCGTGATATATTTTATATCCTTGCTCTTTGACAGGCAAAGGGCCAATAGACCATAAGGAGGTAAAGCAGACATGAACAAGTACGAGTTAGCATTAGTTGTGAGTGCCAAAGTTGAAGACGAAGTACGTGATGCAGTGGTTGAGAAAGCCAAAGGATACATCACACGTTACAATGGTACCATCACAGAAGTGGAAGAATGGGGTAAGAAGAAATTAGCTTACGAAATTCAGAAAATGCATGAGGGCTACTACTATTTCATTCAGTTTGAAGCAGATGCACAGTGTCCGGCTGAAGTGGAACAGCACGTTCGTATCATGGATAACGTATTAAGATATTTAGTCGTTAGAAAAGACGCATAATTCTTTTTACAGAGTGGATTTTAGAAAGCACCATTAAGAAACCCGTTCAAGCATATTAACTAAGAGGTAAATGATATGAACAAAGTAATTTTAATGGGACGCTTAACCAGAGATCCTGAGGTGAGATATTCCGCAGGAGAGAATGCATTGGCAATCGCCAGATATACACTGGCAGTAGACAGAAGATTCCGTCGGGACGGAGAGGCAACTGCTGATTTTATTAACTGTGTTTCTTTCGGACGTACTGCTGAATTTGCAGAGAAATATTTCCGTCAGGGACTTAAGATCGCAGTGACCGGACGAATCCAGACGGGCAGTTATACCAATCGGGACGGTCAGAAGGTTTATACTACGGAAGTTGTAGTTGAAGAACAGGAATTCGCTGAGAGTAAGGCTTCAAGTGACAGCTATCAGGCTTCTCATCCACGTACATCAGCTCCGGCTCCGTCTATGCCCGAACCTGATGCAGCCAGCGCAGATGGCTTTATGAATATTCCGGATGGAATTGACGAGGAACTGCCATTTAATTAGAATCAGCATCAGACTGAACAGTAAGATAGGAGGAACGCAATCATGGCTTACAGTAATAGAGGTGAAAGACCAGATTCTCCAATGAAGAGAAGAGGCGGCCGCAGAAGAAAAAAAGTATGTGTATTCTGTGGTAAAGAGAATAATGAAATTGATTACAAGGATGTAGCAAAGTTAAGAAAATATGTTTCTGAAAGAGGAAAGATTCTTCCAAGAAGAATCACTGGAAACTGCGCAAAACATCAGAGAGCACTGACAGTTGCCATTAAGAGAGCACGTCATATGTCTATGATGCCATATATCCAGGATTAATGAAATTTATGTACCGCTGTCTGGAAAGATAGCGGTATTCTTTTTTAGGCT
>JAQYGS010000019.1 GCA_028722515.1 Clostridia bacterium
CGCTTAGCTGCTGTCTATGCAGTTGTCTTAAGTTTTATCCCAAAGGTTTCCTCTATCATCGGTTCTATGCCGGCTTCCATTATCGGTGGTGTCAGCTTCATCCTTTACGGTATGATCTCCGCAATCGGTGTTCGTAATATCGTAGAGAACCATGTGGATTTTACAAAATCCAGAAACCTGATCATTGCAGCAGTTATTCTTGTATGCGGCTTGGGATTTTCTGATGGTATTACATTCAGTATTTTTGGAACAAGTGTTACACTGACCAGCCTGGCTATCGCAGCTATCGCAGGTATCGTTCTTAATGCAATTCTTCCTGGCAATGATTATCAGTTTGGTACAAACCAGAAGGGTGATGTAAGCCGTGGCCTTGGCATGAATCCTCAGAATTCTGATCTGGAAAAATAATTATTTTTGTCTTATGTATGCGCGCTTAAAGCGCGCATACTGACAATTCTTGGGAAATCTCATCTTATAATTCTTGATTTTTACTTCCCTGAAATATATAAAAGGTAAGACGTGAACACAGAATAAACAAATTTATATGCTATCATTTTTCCCATAGTACATTAACTTTGGGAGGTTTTAAATGACATTCAGTCTAATCTTAGCATGGGTTACAGTATTATTTTCTATCGTAACTGCTTTTAAATATATTGCCCGTATCAGTAAATGTAAGAGATTAAACCATATTTTTCATAAAATACATATTCCCATTGGAATTGCACTTGTTTTAACGGGATTGATTCATGGACTTTTGGCAGGTAATTTCAAAGATACAGGTCTTACTGATGCACGCCTGGGAACAGTATTTTTTTCATTTAATTGGGGAACAGTGTGTTTCGTAATATCTGTTCTGCTTGGTCTTTCATACCTGCTTCGCAGAGTATTGAAGAATAAATGGATGAAGATTCACCGCCTGCTTACGTTTTGCTTTCTTGCACTCATTGTCATCCATGTTGCTGATGTGGGAATTCAGCTTCCCTCCCGTCTGACTTCAAAAGAGAAAGATGCTGTTAAAGAGAAAGTAAATGAATCAGCAGCTTTTTCCGGGGCAAAATTAAAAGATGGAGTTTACCAGGGAGAGGCAGAAGGCTATAAGGATACGATCAGAGTTTCTGTTACAGTTGAAAATGGAGCAGTTACAGATATTGAAATTCTTAAGGAGAATGATACACCTGAATTCTTTGAACGTGCAGAAGAAATTACGAAAGATATTATTGAGGAGCAGACCCTGGGAGTAGATATTGTAAGCGGGGCCACTTATTCGTCAGTTGGTATACTGAACGCAGTAAACAATGCATTGAATATTTGTGGAGGAATAAAAGAATGAACATATTTGATATCCTTGGACCGATTATGGTAGGACCGTCCAGTTCTCATACAGCAGGGGCGGTAAGGATTGGATATATTACAAGGCTTCTGCTTGGAAGTCCCGTGATGGAAGCGGAGATTGGACTGCATGGTTCTTTTGCAGCTACAGGAAGAGGACATGGAACTGACAGAGCACTGATTGCAGGGCTTTTGGGTATGTCTCCGGATGATATGCGAATTTCCCGAAGTTTTGAAGAGGCTGAGAAAGAACATTTAAAGTTTTCTTTTCAAAATATACAGATTTCAGGTGCTCATCCTAATACTGCCCTTCTTAAGGTTCAGGGATTTAATGGTAAAGATCTGTGTGTACAGGCGTCTTCTCTTGGCGGTGGCAGGATCATGCTGAATAAACTTGACGGCATTGAGGTAAACTGTGCCTGTGAGAATCCAACACTCATAGTCTGGAATAAGGATAAGCCAGGATATGTGGCAGAGGTGACTACCCTTCTTACCAGGTATTCTGTAAATATTGCCACACTGAACCTTCATCGTGACAAAAAGGGCGGAAGTGCGGTGATGATAATAGAGTCAGATCAGTCCATCCCTGAGGAGGTTATTAAACAGCTGAAGGCAGTAGATGGAATTTCAAAGGTAATTTATCTTATGAGCAGGGAGGAAATATAAATGGCTTATGGGTCTTTGCAGGATATTGTAGAAACAGGGAACAGCAGAGGCATTCCTTTCTGGAAAGTGATCCTTCTGGACGATATGAATGAGCGCTCTGTTACACAGGAAGAATCTATAAAAACTATGGGAAAAATGTGGAGTGCAATGCTTGAAGCAGGCACCGGATATGATGGAACTCTGATGTCTAAGAGCCGACTGGTGGGAGGCATGGGTGCTCAGATGGAAGAATACCGAAAGAACCGGGAACCACTTTGTGGGGATTTTATGGCTAAGGTGATTTCTCAGGCACTTCAGATGGGGGAATCCAATGCATGCATGAAGCGAATCGTAGCTGCACCTACAGCCGGGGCATGTGGTGTACTTCCGGCCGTTCTGATTCCTCTTTCCATTGAGAAAAAAATACCGGATGAAAAAGTTCTCGAAGCTCTCTATGTTGCGGCGGGGATTGGCCAGGTAATTGCTTCCAGAGCGTTTATTGCGGGAGCAGCCGGTGGATGCCAGGCAGAGATTGGAACAGCTTCTTCAATGGCAGCAGGAGCACTGGTACATTTGCAGGATGGGACCTCAGAACAGATTATTCAGGCGGCGGCCATGGCATTAAAGAATCTTCTGGGGCTTGTGTGTGATCCGGTTGCAGGGCTGGTAGAAGTGCCATGCGTGAAACGAAATGTGATCGGTGCAGTGAATGCACTTTCCTGTGCTGATATGGCTCTTGCGGGAATATCAAGCCGCATTCCTCCGGATCAGGTAATTGATGCCATGAAAGAAATTGGAGAATCTATGCACGTTTCTCTCAGAGAGACCGGCGAAGGCGGTGTTGCCAACACACCGGCCGGCAGAGAAATTGCACAGAGGCTTGGAATGTAAATGAAATAACATATCACATATTGGGTATTGCCCTTGCATACATTGTAACAAGAATGCTTGCAGGGGTATTTTTTTGAAAGATTATATCGAAGAACGGGCAGTGGAAATTGCCGGTTACATTATTGAAACAAAAGCTACAGTAAGACAGGCAGCAAAAAAATTTGGAATCAGCAAGTCTACGGTACATATGGTAGTGATAAAATAGAACGGTTTGTGAGAGCAGTGTATATGGTGAAGTGAATAAAGAATGATAAGGGAAGGTCGGGATTCTGGCCTTTTTTTGATAATTGTTAGAGTTAATTTGAAGATTGCAATAGGATTATAGTTGAAAAAGGAGTTTTGGATATTGCGAAAAGTAATGCTGAAACGGTACTTGGTGGAATGTTGGCAAGCCCAACAGGTGAATACGAAGTGAAGATTGAATGGCAATAATAAAATTATTAATACAACTATTCCTCACATAAAAGAAAATTAAACATGAACGATATCAATATTAAAGCATCGAACGCTGTTTTGTGTATATTCTGTCTGCTTATATGAAGTGGAGATGTTAAAAAATATTTTGATAATCTATTGAAGCCTTTGTGTCTATTAAAAACTAATGGATACATAGGCTTGTGTTTTGCAAATTTTTAAGAGTAAGAACCACCCGTGTTTGTTTAACAGTAGAGACATTTTGGCAACTGTTTTATTTACTGATTTCTATCTTGATGGGGATTCCGGTCTCCGCTCCGCTTCGGTCGGTGCTGAACACAGGTCCCTCGGACCTGTAGCACCCCCATACCCTCGGTTTTTTGACCATTTTATGAAAAAATTTAAAAGGATGTTATATAAGCCCCCTTCATGATTCACGCAGAAAAACATATTTTGGATGACGAAGCGGAGGCAAGAGCATACTTTGATGAGCTCTGAGCAGAGGCTATGTACCTATATCGTACCACGGAGAATCCGGCGGTACTGATGAAATATAGAAATATTACTTTGTCGCAGATTGAAATCAGCATTAGTTACATTTGCGAAGCACTATATCTTAAAGGACTATTTTCATATCTTTTCTCATAGTTATGGACAAAGAGAAAACCGCAGGGAGGAGGTGGATGCTCCGCTATGCAGAAAAGAAAACTAAATTATAGAATTCATAATCCGAACTCAGCGGCAGCAACCGCCGATTACATACTAAAAATTTTAATAGATGCCAATTCAGAAAAAGTCGAAAGAGCGATTCAGGATGCGGCGGATCAGGTTGACCGGGAAATGGAATGTGAGAAGGGGGATTCTGCGTAAATGGTGCGTGAAATCTCCTTACTTGCAAATTATAAACAAAAATATGAGATTTTATCGCAAATATTGTTTACAAATTATAAATATGGAATATAATAGATAGTGAAAGTAGTGTGGAATTTGGAGGTAACTATTATGTTGTGTCAATTTACAGTTAAGAATTTTAAAAGTATACGAGACGAGGCAACGTTTGATATGCAAGCTGCCGCCATTTCTGAACATGAAGATCGGATCATCAAGGATAGAGATAGCGAGTTGTATTTGCCGGTGTCGGCTATTTACGGACCGAATGGTGGTGGCAAATCAAATGTCCTTGAAGCTTTGCATAGTTTATCATTAAAGGTACTTCGACCATTATATGCAACCAGTGATAATGAAAATCGTGTAATACCTCGTAAAAAATTGGTTATTGAGCCGTTCGCTTTTTCAGAAAAGAAAAAAGAAGAACCTACGGAATTTGAGGTGTTTTTCAGAACAGAGCTGGCTGAGTACCGCTATATTTTGAATATAAAACGCGATGTGGTTTTATATGAACGTCTGGATCGTGTAAAGTTAGATACTGGTAGAAGATCAGCACTTTTTGAGAGAGGCGATGAGGGAATTATTCTGAAAGGCACTTTTGCCAGATTGAAAATAAGTGACGAGTTATCAGATACTCTTCCGTTACTCTCCTATCTTGGAATTACTTATCGGAAAAATGAAGTCGTAAATGATGTGCTGGATTGGTTTGAATTTGGAATTGATTTTATGAATTACGGAAATCCGATGCAGGAGTTGCGTATGGCGATTGCTAATTCTGATGATGTTAAGGATCTTGTCCTTAAAATGATTCAGGAAATGGATTTGGATATTCTGGACTTTCGTGTGGAGGAAAAAGAACATGATCGAATAGAAGTTTTTACAAAACATGAAGTGGATGGTTATGAAGCAGAGCTGAATCTGTCAGATGAGTCCAGTGGTACACAAAAATTGTTTGGATTGCTTCCGTTTATCGCGGAAAGTTTGATTGAAGGAACAACTTTAGTAATTGATGAATTGGATGCAAAAATTCATCCTGCGTTACTTCGGCACATTATCATGTTGTATAACGATATGGAAGTGAACCGTAAAGGCGCTCAGCTAATCTTTACATCTCATGATTTGTCGACAATGAACAGCGAAGTGTTCCGCAGAGATGAAATTTGGTTTGTGGCAAAAGGAAACAGCCAGAACTCCAAGCTGTATTCTCTGGTTGAATTTAAGAATAGTAAAGGAGAATCTGTTCGTAAAGATGCAAAGTTTGACAAGCAGTATCTGGAGGGAAAATATGGCGCTGATCCATACCTCAGAAGAATCATAGATTGGGGGACTGTCAATGCCTAAAAAAGCCGGAATGGAATCATGGAAGAAAAAACGTCGCCAAGAATACATGGAAATGAAGGAGTACCGTTACTATATCTTCTGTGAGGGCCAGCAAACAGAGCCTCGATACTTTGAAGGGTTCAAGAAATTAATCGAGGACAACCCTGTCTACCGGGATATGGTACTGATTGAGATTGAACCATGCCAGGCAGAAACCATGCGGGTGATCGGTATGGCTGAACGATATGTTAAGAAAAATAAAATCAAAAAAGGGCAGATATGGTGCGTTTATGATAAAGACAGTTTCCCACCAGGTGATTTTAATGGTGTTGTACATCGGGCGGAACAGTTAAACAAAGAAAATCCAGATTTACAGTATCATACCGCATGGAGCAACGAGTGCATTGAATTCTGGTTCCTGCTTCATTTTGCGTATTATACGTCCAATAATCATCGGACAGAGTATATCGGGTTTCTGAATGATAAGTTTGCAGCATTAGGACTTGGAAAATATCAAAAGAACATGAAAGATATTTTTGAGATACTGATGACAAAAGGGAACCCGAAGCTGGCGATTCGATATGCGAAACGGATTATAAAAGATGGAGAAGGGAAAACACCGACAGAGATAGCACCGGGGACGAAGGTGTATGAGTTGGTGGAGGAACTGGCGAAGTATTTGCCAGAGGAATTTAAAATGCAGTTTATAGACTAAAACGGAGGGGTATGATTGAATACATTAGAAAGAAGTAAAAAACTACAAGTTAAACAAAAAAATTATTCATACGAATGAGTGAATTATAATTGGAAAGTAAACAGAAAAACAAGGTGTTATTGAATGGTGTATCAATAATGCCTTGTTTTTCTGTTTACATTTATTCATTTTACGATATAATAAAGTTGTAACAGAACGATACAATTTTGACAGAAAGGTCATCTAATATGAACATAGCAGCTTATTGTCGTGTTTCCACCGATAAAACCGACCAGCTCAACAGTCTGGAAGCTCAAAAAGAATTCTTCTCTGAATATACCAAGCGCACCGGCGATACCTTAGTAAGATTATATGCAGACGAGGGTATTTCCGGAACCAAAATTAAAAATCGTAAAGAATTTCTCCGCATGATGTCTGATGCGGAGCATGGTCTGTTTGACATGGTTGTTGTAAAGGACATTTCCCGATTTGCCAGAAATACGGTAGATCTTTTACAGAATGTGCGCAAATTGAAAGCATTAGGCATCGAAACTCAGTTCCTTACAGCCAACATGACTAGTATGGGAAACAGTGAATTTGTGTTGACCATCTTCGGTGCTCTTGCTCAGGAGGAAAGTGCCAACACTTCTAAGCGTGTAAAATTTGGTAAGAAAATGAATGCAGAAAAAGGACGAGTTCCTAATATTGTTTACGGATACGATAAGACCATTGGAGATTACTTCAACTTGGCGATTAATGAGGAAGAAGCAAAAGTCATCCGTCAGATTTATCAGTGGTATACGGAAGAAGGCTATGGTGCTGCGAAGATTGCCAATATGCTGAATGATAAAGGACTGACTACTAAGCGGAATTGTAAATGGAGCCAGAATGCGATTTGTCGTATTTTGACCAATGAGATTTATACAGGAAAAATCATCAATGGGAAGCAGGAAGTGACGGATTTCCTGACTGGTCAGAGAGCGGACAAAGATGAGACGGAATGGATGGTTGTGGAGCGGCCGGAACTTCGGATCATTGATGATAGAACTTTTGAAAAGGCAGGAGAAACCCTTCATTCCAGGCATGCGTCTTTCAATATGAAGCATGAACGCCAAAGCAATAAATATCTTTTTTCCACATTGATTAAATGTAAGGAATGTGGCTGGTCATTTCGCCGAACAGTGCGCACTTATAAGAATACTTATGTTCGTTGGGTGTGTTCCGGGCATAATGGGCGTGGAGCAGATAGTTGTCCGAATGCAGTGACGGTGGATGAAGACGAGCTGATCGAAGTTCTTCAGGAATATTTTGCGGAAGTATTGAAGCAGAAGAAAAAAGTGATCAGTCATGTAGTCAACGAATTTCAGCGTGTTTACAAAGCCAAGGACGAAAATCTGGAATATGAGAAAGAGTTGACTGCACAGCTTGCGAAACTGCAAAAGACCAGACAGAAATATATGGACATGTACACCGATGATCTGATTACCCGAGAGGAGTTGAATGAGAAAATCGGTGGCATGCGACAGGAAATCGAGTGTCTGGAAAATGAACTGAAGATGGTGTCTTATCATCTGACCAAAGGGGAACAGCTGGAAGCGGTTTTAAATAATACCTTCAAAGAGATTGAAGATATTACTGATGTCCGTCAGATGACAAATGAGCAGTTAAAGAAAATCATCCAGAAGATTGAAGTGGATAAGGACGGAAATGTGGATATATTCCTGCGTCTGTTCGGCGACCTTGGATTGGACGAGTCTGTGCTGGTAGAGAATGACATTACCGTTCCTGATAATAACGACCATACATAAGGATTCAACAGAAAGGCTGGAAATCATTAATCCTGCCTTGGCTAAACAGGTAAGAAAAGTGCTTGACATTAATAAATCGGAAAGGCATATCAGAGGAGGACTTGCAACAAAAGAGAAGTACTCTCATATGGGAAATCATTGATTTTATAAAAATGCAGCATCATGTAAAAAAACAGATGCTGCATTTTTTATATGAACAAAGTATCTTCATTTGCAGATTCCTTCTCCCGTATCCAGCGGATCAGGCTTTGAAGAGCCGGCTTCAGAATCCTTCCTTTCAGATAAGTGATGTAGAACTGCCGTGCTATGTCTGTTTTCAGAGGAAACACAATGATCTGGCCCTGCTTTTCCAGTTCCTGAACAGAGAAATAGGAGCAGATGGATATGCCGATGCCATTTATGATCATTTTACGGATAGCTTCCAGATCGTTTGTCTCTGCAGCAGTATTCAGAGAACTTCTTTTTACACCCATTTCTTCCAGATAAAGGTCCGCGGCTTTCTGGGTTCCGGAACCCTGTTCCCGCAGAATGATGGGCTCCTTCAGAAGAGTTTGGATATCACATTTCTGGGAGCGTAGCTTGAGAAAATGGGCGTTGGCTGGTGCAGCAATTACCAGTCGGTCTTTGCAGAAAGGTATACTGACGCATTTAGGAGAGGTGTTGTCTTTTCCTATAAATCCTACTTCGATGGAACCGTCCAGAACCTTTTCAATAATTTCCCTGCTGTCACCCTGATAGATGGAAAAACATACTTCAGGGTGCTTCTGTCTGTAGGAAGATAAAAGTTCTGGCAGAAGATAGCCGGATGGGATAGTGGATGCGCCGATGTGAAGAAGCTGAGCCTCCGGCCCACTAAGGTCCTCCAGTGCAGCATCCTTCGTTTCCAGGATTCGCATAACATAAGGAAGGAACCGCATACCTTCTTCAGTAAGCTGCAGATGTTTGGTCGTACGCAGGATCAGAGTTTTTTTAACTTCTTTTTCAAGATTTTTAATATGATTACTTACCGTAGACTGTGAAAGATACAGGGCATCAGCCGCCTTGGAAAAGCTCTGATACTGTGCAACTGCGGCAAAAACTTCCAATTGTCTGAACTCCATTTATTTTCCCTCCTGTAAAAGGCTTCAATCTGATTATAATGAATATTTATAGATTTTGTCAATAAATCTCGACGATATAGTGAATAATAGTATGAGTTGTCGCTTTAGTAAATGTTATACTGAGTATATAGATTTTTTAAGGGAGGGAAATGTTATGAATTTAAAAAAAGAGAAGGGCGTGATCGCAGCCGTTGGTATTGCGATTGGTGTGATTGCCGTTGCGCTTGTTTATTTCGGCAATCCGGCAAATATGGGATTTTGTATTGCCTGTTTCATACGTGATACGGCAGGGGCTCTTGGACTTCACAGAGCCGAAGCGGTTCAGTACATACGTCCGGAGATCATAGGACTGATTCTGGGTGCCTTTTTGATGGCTGTGGGCAGAAAGGAATTTTCCGTACGGGGCGGTTCTTCTGTAATGACACGTTTTGTCCTGGGATTTTTTGTTATGATCGGATGCCTTATGTTTCTGGGATGTCCGTTTCGTATGATTCTTCGCCTTTCAGGCGGTGACTTTAATGCCCTGTTTGGACTGGCAGGTTTTGTTGCCGGCATTGGCGTGGGAATTCTCTTTCTGAACCGTGGCTACACTTTAAAACGTACTTACAAACAGGCATTGCCGGAAGGCATTGTTTTTCCTGCGGTTCAGGTAGTTCTGCTTGTGCTTCTCATTGCAGTACCTGCAATTTTCTTCTTTACTGCAAAGGATGGAGGACCGGGAGCCAAACATGCACCGCTTTTGATTTCTCTTGCAGCAGGACTTATTGTCGGTGCTATCGCGCAGCTGTCAAGACTTTGTATGGTAGGCGGAATCCGTGATTTCATCCTGTTTCGTGAAACGCGCCTTCTTATAGGATTTGGAGCAATTTTTATTGCAGCGCTGGCAGGAAATCTTATACTTGGTACCTTCCATCCTGGATTTGCAGGACAGCCTATTGCCCACACAGATGGATTGTGGAATTTCCTGGGGATGTTGCTTGCGGGATATGGATGTGTTCTTCTCGGAGGATGCCCACTGCGTCAGCTTGTACTTGCAGGGGAAGGCAATGTGGATTCTGCAGTTACTTTTCTGGGGCTTCTTGTGGGAGCAGCATTTGCACACAATATGGGACTTGCTTCTTCCGCTGACGGGCCTACAACAAATGGAAAAATTGCGGTGATTGCAGGAATTATTATTGTAACAGTTATTGCTGCGGCAAATACGTTTGGAAATAAGGAAAAGGCATAGTAAGAGAAAGGGGAAAGAAAGATGCTTGATGCGAGAGGACGTTCCTGTCCGGAACCAGTAATTATGATAAAAAAGGCAATGATGTCTAAGGAAGCTCATTATGAAATGACAGTAGATAATCCTGTTGCTGTTGAAAATGTGACACGTTTTGCACAGCATTCTGGTTACACGGTTAAGACAACACAGTCAGGAAATGAGTTTATTCTCAAAATGGATAGAAAATAAATGATGAAAAATACATATATTGCAACATTTTATTCTCATTTTGGGGCTATCCGTTATGAACGCATGCTTCGAAAAAATGGAATCCGGGGACAGTTGATGCCTGTTCCCAGAAGCTTAAGTTCTTCCTGTGGAACCTGTGTGCGATTTGAAGCAGAATCCTGGGATACTATAGAACCACAGGAGGAAACAGAACAGATTGTTCAGGAACAGGAAAATGAATATATCTGTGTTTATCAGAGCTAGCGGGGACTGGTTCTTCGACTCTTTAGAGTCGAAGAACCTGTCCCCGCTTGTTGACTCTTCTGTTGTGGTTTGATACAATTTATAATGAATTTCAATAAGGAGGAAACAATAAAATGGCACTGATGCGGGTTGATTTTTTTTCCAAGGCACTGATGCGGCCTGTTACGATGAATGTAATACTTCCAGCTGATAAGGTGTTTTTTGAGGAGGAATCTTCTGAGGATGAAAAACCTTTTAAAACCTTATATCTTCTTCATGGTGTAATGGGAAATTACACGGATTGGGTGGCAGGAACCTGTATTAAAAGATGGGCGGAAGAAAAGAATCTGGCGGTTGTGATGCCTTCAGGTGATAATTTTTTTTATATGGATCAGCCCAGGCTGCAGAATTGCTACAGTGAATTTGTGGGCAAGGAACTGGTAAATATTACAAGAAAAATGTTCCCTTTGTCTCATAAACGGGAGGATACTTTTATCGGAGGACTTTCCATGGGAGGATACGGTGCCATATATAATGGCCTTAAGTATCATGAGACATTTGGATGTATTGCAGGACTTTCTTCCGCAATGATATTAGAAAAAAAGGAATTTGCATCAGAGGATTCCCCTATGTTTTTTGAGAAAAAGAGCTTTCTGGAGGCTATTTTCGGAGATTTATCAGAAATTGAAAAGAGTGATGTTAATCCTCAGCGTCTGGCAGAGAAAATTAAGGAAGAGGGAGGGGAGTTCCCCAGAATGTATCTTTGCTGTGGGATAGATGATCCTCTTCTTGAGCCTAACAGAGAATTCAGGGATGTAATGAGAGGACTGGGAGTCGATGTGACTTATGAGGAAGGCCCCGGTGCTCATGAATGGGATTTCTGGAACAGATATATTAAAAAAATAATTGACTGGCTGCCCCTGGACAAAAACAGTAAAGAAGGACTGAACAGTGGCAATGTGGGTCTGTAAAAATATTTTATTATACGAGGAGATAGACTATGATTATTTATTCAGGAAAAGATTATAATGACATCAGCAGAAAGGCTGCTAATATTATGTCTGCTCAGATTATAATGAAACCAAGGGCTGTGCTGGGGCTGGCAACAGGATCCACTCCTGTGGGAATGTACAGACAGTTAATAGAATGGTACAGAAAAGGAGACCTTGATTTTTCCCAGATCACTACTGTGAATCTTGATGAGTATAAAGGGCTTTCAGGAGAAAATGAACAGAGCTATCGTTATTTTATGAATAATAATCTTTTTGATCATGTAAATATTGACAAGTCCAGGACTTTTGTACCCAATGGGCTTGAGAAGGACAGCAGGAAAGCATGCTCGGATTATAACCAGATCATCCATACTGTGGGTGGAATCGATATGCAGCTTCTTGGAATTGGTGGAAATGGACATATTGGATTTAACGAACCAGGAGAGGCTTTTGAAACAGAGACTCATTGTGTGGATTTAACAGAAAGTACCATTCAGGCAAATTCCAGGTTTTTTAATAACTTGGATGAAGTTCCAAAGCAGGCATATACCATGGGAATCAAGAACATTATGTCTGCAAAAAAGATTCTTCTTATTGCATCAGGAGAATCCAAGGCAGAGGCTCTTTATCGGTCTTTATACGGTCCGGTCACACCTAATGTGCCTGCATCTATCCTTCAACTTCATCCTGATGTCACAGTTGTAGCGGATGAGGGAGCATTGAAGGTGATCAGGGAAAAAGAGCTGATCTGACTGAAAGGAGAAAATATGAATATTACTTTTCTTGGCAATCCCCGGGATATCTGCCGGGTGGAAGAGGGAACTTATTTGCTTTTGCAGGATATGAATATTTCTGATAAAGCAGATTTATCTTTAACTATTCATGTAGAGTTCAGGGAAGAACCAAAACTGACAGTAACGCGTACTCTCAACAGTATCCACATCATCTGCCGTGAGCCTGCCCATTATTTCCGGGGACTTACAATGGCCTTAAATCATCTGAAGGAACCAGAATACTCCCAAAAAGAAACGTCTTATTTTCCACGAAACGGATTGATGCTGGATTGTTCCCGTAATTCGGTGTTTACTGTTGAGAAGGTAAAGTCACTGATTCGTATACTGGCACGTCTGGGCCTGAATGTTCTTATGCTTTATACAGAAGACACCTATCAGGTGCCGGGAGAACCATATTTTGGTGCCTACCGAGGAGCTTATACCAGGCATGAACTTCAGGAAATAGATGAATATGCTCTGAAATTTGGTATTGAACTGGTGCCTTGCATACAGACACTGGCACATCTTCATAACTGCCTGAAATGGCCAATGGGAGACAAAATAAAAGATACACCGGATATTCTTCAGGTAGGTAAAGAAGAAACCTATCAGTTTATAGAAGAACTTCTTAAGGCAGTGAAAGATACTTTCCGTACCAGACGTGTGCACCTGGGAATGGATGAGGCGGTGCAGCTTGGTCTTGGAAATTATCTGAAAGAAAATGGCTATAAAAAAAGCTCTCTGCTTATGAAGGAGCACTGTACACGTGTCCTTGCCATCTGTAAAAAGCTTGGCTTACAGTCTATGATCTGGAGTGATATGTACATTACTTCCAACAGCGGATGCAGTTATTATGAAGTGCCTGAGGGCGTGGACTGCAGCACATGGGAGAAACCGGAGCCAGATCTTGGCCTGGTATACTGGGACTATTATAATACTGATCCGAAAGTTTATGAAAAAATGCTTCAGGTTCATTGGCAGCTGTCTGGGCATATAGCTTTTGCAGGGGGATGCTGGATCTGGAATGGAATAGCACCTGATTATTCCAGAAGTTTTGAATGTACCCAGGCTGCACTTTCTATGTGCAAAAAATATCATGTTCAGGAGGTATTCTGTACTGGGTGGATGGATAATGGAGCAGAGACGCCTGTAGATACCGTGATTCCGGGAGCAGCACTGTTTGCCCATCTTGGATTCCATAAAGAATTTGATCAGAGAGAATTTGA
>JAQYGS010000020.1 GCA_028722515.1 Clostridia bacterium
CGGGATCTCCATTTACATATCCATTCGGTGGAGCCAGGTACCCCTGTCCGGAACTTGCTTTTTGCAGCCGTAACGGATTCTTATATGTCACCGTTGCGTTTGCCTCGTGTCCCGGAATTTCTCCTTTGTTTTTAAAGGTAATGGTCTCTCCTTCGCCAAGCCCTGATACAACCCCTGTCGTAGGATACTCAAACCAGATTTCTTTTCCGGCAACCGCTGCAGCATCATCGGCCCGTGGCGTGAAAATTACTTCGAATTTTGTGACTTTGCCACTAACATCTGTTACTTCTTTGCCATCAGCTCCGTAGTATTTTATTCCATATGTAAACAGTGTTTCAAATTGATCCTTATTATTTTTATAAGATACCTCATGGGTCTGTCCGTCTTTCACATACCTGACAGTAATCGTGTCCTGAATCTTCTGTCTGATTTCACTCACTGTTCCATAATGTACTTCTGGATCCTGGCTGCCACCCTCCTTTAAGATGGTATCTGTGTAAGTAAACGGAGATAAAGAGGAAATCTTCTGATTCGGCAGTGTGATATTACTGTGCCATGTATATTTCCGGTTGCCGGAAGCATCTGCCTCTTCTCCTTTCATTGATTTACTCAGATTCCAGTCTCTATGAGAAATCCCCACACTGGTTCCTGTACTGTAATTGCCTTCCCCATTTTTTTTCAGCTCCGCAGAATTCTGAACAGATGGCTGACCTTCCGGTGCATCTGTCTCATATACAATTGTATAGGAATCTGTGGTATTTTCGCTAAAAGTATAGGGTAATGTAATATCTTGTTCTTGTTGTGTGTTTTCATTTTTCAGCCTGGCAGAACCTTGTAAAGGTGCACCATTTAATTTGTCAGATACAATATAGCCGTTAAGATTCTTTCCATTTGGCTGAATCCTTATGGTCCAGATAATCTTTCCGGAATCTTCATTATAATACCCGTTCTTTGAAAGTACCGTTTCAGATACTTTTACTTCATTCCAGTCAGATCTGTCATTTGCCGTTGCACTGTTGGTAACATATAATTTACCATCAGGATCTGCCTGTCCTGTCTGTACCGTATAGGTAACGATATAGGTTTCCCCGGCAGCCAGTTCAGGCAGGTTGTCTATGGTCAGATGCTGCTGACCGTTTTCCGAAGTAATCACAGGTGAGTAGGTTAAAGAATCAACATCTATGTCCTGACCGGCAACCTGCTTTTTAATCTGTATCGAATCTTTGTCAAAAGTTGCATTTGTCAGCCAGTCCTCAAATTTAACAGCTTTGCCGGTTCCGTTTTTTGTACTGATGGTAACCTGATATGTAATCGTTTTTTTATCGTCACTGACAGATTTTGTTTCTTTATCTACAGAAATATCCCCTGTCTTCTGTTCTTCCTCTTCTTTTTTGATTGTAATAGTACCACCAGCACCGCCAAAGTGAATCTCCTTATCCGTCTCTGTACTTTCTGAACTTACGGTTCCCTGGAAATAGATATTCCCGTTAAGAGTTCCTCCACTGGACATATAAGACTCATCAAATACAATGACAATCAGACCCTCTTTCGTAATGTAATAAGTTCCTACATCCTTGCCCTGACAATAGGCACGACCGGAAAGATTCTCATTGGGACATACTCCGTCCGGAAGCTGATAATGAATGGTACGATCCGTGGCTGACAAGATTCCATCGGGTATCTTGTAGTTCAGGGTAACTCTTACCTGATCTTCATTGTTAAATTCAGTTGCCGTCTGCCATTGCCCGTTCACAATTTTATTAACAGTTAATCCTGTAATATACTGTCCAAAATCAATTCCCGTTTCACTCGGTATGTTAGAAGGCGATGCTCCGTTATTTGGAATTGCAAATAAACTAAACATTAAACCACCTTCATTCTGTTCTCCCGGAACATCATCTGACTCCGGACTTGAAGTGGACTCCGGAGTAACACTGGATTCTGGTGTTACGCTCACTTCCGGGATCACGCTTGGCTCTGGTGTCACACTTACCTCCGGCGTCACACTTGGCTCCGGTGTCACACTTACCTCCGGCGTCACTGTCGGTTCTTCTGTCACACTGGGCTCCGATGTCGGCTCCGGTTCCTGCGTCACTTCCGGCTCCGGTGTCGTCTCTTCTTTTTTATAACATTCTTCTGTATGCTGATGTTCTGTCTTTCCACAAATCAGCTGCGGTTCGGCTATGCTTTCTGTGAAGCAGTCTTCTGTATGCTGGTGTTCCACAATTTCCTTCTGGGTACAGATGAGGTTTTCGTTTTCATCATAGCATTCTTCATTGTGAGTATGCGCAATGATCTCCTCTTTGCCGCAGGTCAGGACCTGCCTGGTCTCATAGCATTCTGCTGTGTGAACATGGCCTCCTTCGCCGGAATCTGTTTCATTTTCGGATCCATCACCGCTGCTGAAGAAACCTCCGTCTGAGAAATCTGCTTCCGGATTTTCCGGACTGACGGCTTCAGCTTCAGTGCATACAAGCACCTGTTCTGTAGTGTAGCACTCTGCTGTATGCGTATGCGCCTCCACCTCCGGAAGCTGACAGACCAGATTGCCCTCTGGGTCATAGCAGTTGGAATCATGTTTATGTATGATGGGATTTTCCGACTTCACCGGGCAGTCCAGGATCCGCACTGGCTCTCCCCCAGAATAGCATTCATCTGTATGGGTATGTTCCTCCATCCCACATGTGGCTGTTCTTTCCATAGTAATGGCAGGCAGAATCAACAAGTATGTGGTGATGAACACAACGATCACAGCCAGGCTGCGCAAAACCCTATGCCATATTTTACTTTTTCGATGCGCCTGCAAAAAAGCTCTGGCGCGTTCCAGTATAGAACGATTCATAACGCACTCTCCTCCTCTCGGTGACTGATCAGCTGATCTTTCCAAATTCACTCAGAGGCCAGATGCGGAAAACAAGTTTCCCTACGATCTGCTCCTCTGAAACACATCCTACTGTGGTGCTTCTGCTGTCTACAGAAACAGAACGATGATCTCCCATCACGAATACTTTCCCTTCCGGTACCTGATAAGGAAGTTCGATGTCGCACTCACCCAGTGCTTTTTCGGTCAGGTAAGGCTCTTCCAGTTCCTCGCCGTCTACAGAAACATTCCCCTGGCTGTCAATGTCTACCCATTGTCCTGCACTGGCGATTACTCTTTTTACCAGGATCTTGTTATTGTAATAAAATGCCACCACATCCTGCTTCTTCATGTCTGCTTCTTTTACAGAAACAACAATGTCCCCATCGACAAGGGTGGGGAACATGGAAGTGCCATAAATCTGAAGAACAGGCAAAAACAAAGTTGCGACTAATACTGCGGCGGCTGAAACGGTGATAAGTGCACAGAGTGTACTGCGCAGGGTCTTCCGGTAGTTTCTACGGTACCGTTCTCTTTTCAGCTCGCTCTCCAGTTGTTCTACTGTAGGTGTTGGCATGCTGTGTCTTCTATTTTTCATATATTTCCTTCCATCGCCTTTTCCTTTACCTCACATCTGGCAATTGCTTCTTCTTCCTTCCGGCGACACAGTTCTGTAACATTATCCAGATACTGCTGAGCAGCTGCCTGGGCAGCTTCCATTACGCGGTTGATCTCCAGAGAGGCCTGGGCAATGTTCCCTGCCTGGTCGAGAAGGATCTTTCGGTCTTCGAGCTGTTTCTCCAGCTCTGCCACACGTCTGCGAAGAGCCTCTGTTTCTTTGCCCTGCTCTACCAACATCTCCAGAAGGTCTATTCGTTTAAGTTTTCGTAAATCAACTTCCGACTTTGTGTGAGATTTCTTTAAAATTGATTTTTTCAAGCCAGTTCAAGCCTTTCTGTTATTGATATATCTTTATTATACACTCTTAAGAATCTTTTTCAACATCTTTTCTGCATATTCTGTATTAACATTTTCGGTCAGAAATTTCATAAAGAATATATCGTAATGATTCAGCACAGGTCTAAGCATTTACTGCTGTACCGTACTTAAGTATGACTTTTATTAGAAGTTCAAAAATAATCTGGAAAAAACAGGAGACCAGAAGACCGTCAGAAGTCCTGAGACAACAATAGCCAGACTGCTTACAGCTCCTTCCGTCTTTCCCATCTCCATTGCCTTAACTGTACCAATGGCATGGGCTGATGTTCCAAGAGCTGCTCCCCTGGCTACAGGCTCTTTGATCCTTGCCACTTTCATGACCAGATCTGAAATCACATTGCCAAAAACACCGGTAATAATAATTGCCGCCACAGTAATCGGAGTTATTCCTCCCAATTCCCGGGATATGCTCATACCAACGGAAGTGGTGATGGATTTGGGCAGAAGGGTTACGTATTCTTTATGTGTAAGCCCCAATATGGCAGAAAAGAACCATACACTGACCATATTTGTAAGAACACCCAAGCTTATTCCCCATATAACTGCCCCGAAATTATCCTTCAGTAAGGAAAGCTGTCTGTAAAGTGGGACCGCAAGGCAGATAGTGGCAGGAGTAAGAAAATAGCTTAAATACCGGCCACCCTGATTATAAGTTTCATAATCTATATGAAAGAATAGCAGTAATCCAATAATCATAAGAATAGCTGTTAAAAGAGGATTCAGAATAACCAGATTAAATTTTTTTCTTAACCAGACATGTCAATGCAAGAAAAAGTATCACCAGTCCGTATATACTTGCCGGTATGGGTAATGGAACCACCTTGTGAAGTCCTTCACCTGCAGCTGAAATCAGAAGAATAATCAGAAGCTGTTTCATATATTTCACTTTTCATCTACCTCGTTTAACCTGACAGGATAATCCTTTATATATTTTTTCCTTATCTCCGTCTTCCAATACATCATCTGAAATCAATTTTCCTTAAAACAAAATACTTCTGCAGTTTTTCACCTGCAGAAGTATCCTGTATCAAAACATATGAATTTATGTGTCTCAGACCGTGGTCATTAATGCTTCAAATGTACCTTCCAGCTCATATTCGCCGGAACCTGCGGTAATAAAAATACTGTCACCTTTCTTCACTTCCACAGTTTCTCCATTGCAGCTGACCTTTCCACTTCCGTTT
>JAQYGS010000021.1 GCA_028722515.1 Clostridia bacterium
ACAATCTATAACCTTACAAAATTTGCACCCTTACATTATTATGTACATTTTCATCTCCTAAAAACACAGGTACATATTACTCAAAAAATCCTGCTACCCCGCATAAAATCAAAGTTTCTTCGACAGCAAGCATACAGTCTCCACATGCACTGTCATCCCGAACTGGTCCACAGGGCAGACTTTTTTCAGCTCGTAGCCTCTCTGGCACAGGTATTTCAGGTCCCGGGCAAGAGTTGCGCTGTCGCAGCTTACGTACACGATCCTTTCCGGCTGCATTTCCACCATAGTCTGAAGAAGAACTTCATCGCAGCCCTTCCGGGGTGGATCCACCACGATCACATCCGCGTAAATTCCTGTTTTCTCATATTCTCTGGGAAGAACCTCTTCCGCCTTTCCTACATAGAATTGTGTGTTGGTAATGCCGTTAATTCTGGCATTCTCCCTGGCATTTTCAATGGCTTCAGGCACGATCTCCACACCCCGGACGAACTTGGCCTTCTGAGCCAGAAAAAGAGAAATCGTTCCGATTCCACAGTACAGATCCCATACCGTTTCATCCCCGTGAAGATCTGCATATTCCAGTGCTTTGGCATACAGTTTCTGGGTCTGCCGGGGATTGACCTGATAGAAAGACAAAGGAGAAATCTGATAGGAAATGTCGCCAATTTTATCTGTAATATAATCCTGTCCCCAGAGAAGCCTTATTTTATCCCCAAGGATCACATTATTTCGTTTCTTATTCACATTAATGGTAATACTGGTCATTCCGTGGATCTCCCGAAGTGAAGAAACAAGCAGTTCTTCCCTGGGAATTTTATTTCCATTTAAAATGAGGCAGACCATAAGTTCTTTTGTAAAATAGCCATATCGAATCAGGATGTGGCGAACCAGCCCCTGCCCTGTCATTTCGTTATATGGCTCAATGTTGTATTTTTCCATATGGCTGATAACCCTGTCAAGAACCTCTTTGTTTTGGGGAATTCCCAGGGCACAGTCCCGGTTTTCAATAATAGTATGGGTACGTCCTGCATAGAAACCTGTAATGATTTTTCCCTCTTTATTGCGTCCTACGGGAAACTGAGCCTTATTTCTGTAATGGTATGGTTCATCCATGCCAATGATAGGCTCCATAGGAATATCTGTGAAACCTCCGATTCTCTCCAGATGACCTCTGACCTTATTGGTCTTGAAGACAAGCTGTCTGTCATAAGAAAGAGCCTGAAGCTGGCATCCCCCGCACTGGCGGGCAAAGGCACACCTGGGTTTCGTCCTGTAAGGAGAAGGTTTTATTACTTCCACCAGACGTCCGTATCCGTAATGTTTTTTTGCTTTGATGATCTTTGCCTTTATTGTATCTCCTATTACTGCGTCTTTGACAAAGACGGTGAAGCCATCAGTCTTACCGATACCTTCACCGTCAACTCCACAGTCTTCTATTTCAAGAGTAACCAGATCGTTTTTACGAAATTCCATAAAAATTACACTTCTCCTGTTCTTCTCAGATTGGATTCAAATAACTTGTTATATCCCAGCCAGTCTTTCTTGCTCTTATCACCGGTAAAGATTTCTGTTATGGTTTCCATCCGTGCATCCGTGTTATCTGCAAGATTGAGGGCAACTGCCTCTGCAAGAGCTGGTTTCTTGGGAGAACCATATTCAAGCTCTCCGTGATGGGAAAGAATACAGTGAATCAGCTCATTTCCCAGAACTTCCGGAAAGTCCGGAATCTCTTTTACCATATCATGGATCATCTGTGCTCCAATATAAATATGCCCCAGAAGCTGGCCGGCATCAGTATAATCATTTACAGGAAATTCAGACAGTTCTTTCGTCTTTCCCACATCATGAAGAAGAGATGCAGTGATAAGAAGGTCACGGTTCAGGATCGGATATGCATTTGCCATAAAATCGCACAGTCTGGTAACTCCCAGAGTATGCTCCATAAGCCCGCCGATGAAACCGTGATGAACCGTCTTAGCTGCAGAGTGACTCTCAAAAGTTTCCACAAATTCCCGGTTCTCCACAAAAAGCATTTTTAAAAGAGTGTTCAGATACGGATTCTTTACACTGTTTATCATATCCAAAAGCTGCCTGTACATATCATCAGTGCTGTTCTCACTTACAGGAAAATAATCCGCCGGATCATATTCTTCCCGAAGAGCTTTGCGCACACGCTTAATATTAAGCTGCAGGGCACCTGCAAAGCTGGTCACTTCTCCGATCACCTCAATATAATCCACGGAATCGAAATCTTCAATTCCCTGGGAATTGGGATCCCAGATCTTTCCATCAAGGACTCCTGTTTTATCCTGAAGAATAATACTCTCATATGGTTTGCCATTCTTGGTCAGTGCAGACTGTTTCTGCTTGCAGAAATAAATCCCGTTAACTCTGTCACCTTCATGTAATTCGTTTAAAAAACGCATATTATTTTCCCCTATCTCTCTTCTATCGCTAATTCATAATCCAGACGCACGTATTTGCCATCCTGGTTTTTTCGCATAATGGATAATGTTATTCTGTCTCCCGCACTCTTTGTCTGGAGATATTCATAATAATCTGGCATCTTTCCAATCGGATGTCCATCCACGCTGCTGATCACATCTCCACTCTGTATGCCTGCGTCCATAGCCGGAGAGTGTGCGGCAACATTTTCCACATAAAGTCCTGTTTCGATTCCAAGCTTCTCACATTGAAGCTGTCCTAAAGAAGTACCGTAAATACCTGTGTATCTTTCCGGACTGCCATTGGATAACCGTTCTATCTGAGGCAGGATCTGAGATATTTCCAGTGCATGTACCATACTTGAGTCTTTATCATTCTGCTTGAGAATCACTCCTGCAACATTGCCTGCAGAATCAAGCAGCACGCCATTACATTTCTGGCTGCCATGGATATCCGTGGCAATGATATTATACTCTGTATCTGCTGCCTGCATCTTCTCCGAAACAGAAGTAACCATTCCATAAATAATGGCACCGTCATCTCCTGCAGGCCTTCCTATGGCAATCACCATATCACTTTGTTTCAGGCTCTTTCCATTTTCAAGCTCTGCCACTGAAAGATTCCTTTTTTCCCCACTGCGAAGACGGCTTTTCTCTACCCTGGCCACAGCAATGCCAGTATCATCATCTCCCATACCTAATTCCCCTTCTGTTTCCGTTCCATCGGAAAAAACGATCTGAAGTCTGTGTATGTCTGCGAGTTCATCATTATATGTAAGAATATAATAATATGTATCCGTTTCCAGAAAAATAATTCCTTCGGAATTTCCCTTATTAAGAAAAGAACTGTCAAGGAGATCCTCATCATCAGAAATGCCCGTTACGGTTACAAGAGCCTTCATAGATTTTTCCGACACCTTAAGGGCTTCTTTATATGTGTCTTCATACAATTCCAGGGGAGTTTTCTCCTGTGAGCTTATCTCATCTGTATCATCTGACATCTGTCCGCTGTATGTATTCTTCGTTTCCTGATTTTCTGAAGAAGGAACTGAAAGAACAACCTTATCCTGTTTCTTTACTTTTTGCAGAAAACCAGGTAAGGTGCCGTTGACAGCCCAGAATATAAAAAAGCCTGTAAGAACACTGCACCCGGCGATTAAAATGATCCTTCGTATGATCCACCCGGCAGAATGCTTTTTCTTAATGGTTTCTTTAATGAATGTGTATTCCTCTGTTTTTCTCTTCTTATCCTGTCTCATACAATTATCTCCTGTCATGCATTGATTCAGGACTTAAAATCCATAGTTTATGTTATCAGGAAGATGTGAACTTTTTATGAATAAAAATTAAGAGATTTCTTTTATTTTTTCCGGAAGACTTTTATCTTTTCATAATAAACGAAATCATATATAATAGGAATGCAATTAATAAATATCAGGAGATTATTATGAATCAGAAAGCATATAAAGCACTTGAATATGATAAAATAGTCCATCTGCTCACAGAGAAAGCTTCCTCACAAATGGGGAAGGACTTGTGCCGGCAGCTGGAGCCCTCCACAGATCTGGAGATTATACGCCACATGCAGGCTCAGACCAGAGATGCGCTGACCAGGCTGTTTCAGAAAGGAAATATCTCTTTTGGAGGCATTAAGGATGTACGAGGATCTCTGAAGCGTCTGGAGATTGGAAGCTCCCTTGGCATTGGGGAGCTCCTTTCCATCTGTGATCTTCTGGAAAATACCGGACGGGTAAAAGCATATTCCAGAAGTGACAGAGGAGATTCTGTTCCTGATTCTCTGGATGGAATGTTTCAGGCTCTTGAGCCTCTCACTCCCTTAACAACAGAAATACGAAGGTGCATTCTATCTGAAGACGAGATCAGTGACGATGCCAGCAGTACTCTTCGTCAGATCCGCCGCAATATGAAGACAGCAAATGAACGGATCCATTCCCAGCTTTCCTCTCTCGTAAACGGCAGTACCCGCAATTATCTTCAGGACTCTGTTATCACAATGAGAAACGGAAGATATTGTATTCCTGTCAAAGCAGAATACAAAGGTCAGGTGCCGGGCATGGTACACGATCAGTCCTCCACAGGTTCAACACTTTTTATTGAGCCTATGGCTGTAGTTAAACTGAACAACGATATCCGGGAGCTTGAACTTCAGGAACAGAAGGAGATCCAGGTGATCCTTGCCTCTCTCAGCCAGCAGACTGCTGTGGAAGCCTCTGCGATCCGCTCTGACCTTGATCTTATGGTACAGCTTGATTTTATTTTCGCAAGGGCTTCTCTGGCTATGAATATGAATGCCACAGAGCCTGTATTTAACGAAGAGGGACGTATTCGTCTGAAAAAAGCCCGTCATCCTCTCATTGACAAGAAAAAAGCTATACCAATTGATATCCGGCTGGGTGATGATTTTGACCTTCTTGTGGTCACAGGACCTAACACCGGAGGCAAAACAGTTTCACTGAAAACAGTAGGCCTTCTTACTCTTATGGGACAGTCCGGACTTCATATTCCTGCTCTTGACCGCTCCGAGCTTGCACTTTTCCATGAAGTATATGCGGATATCGG
The DNA here is from genome assembly GCA_028722515.1 of Clostridia bacterium. GTDB lineage: Bacteria > Bacillota > Clostridia > Lachnospirales > Lachnospiraceae > Blautia_A. Next base: position 5,025 of record JAQYGS010000021.1, read on the forward strand.
AGATGAACAGAGCATTGAACAATCTCTGAGTACCTTTTCTTCCCATATGACCAATGTCGTTTCTTTCCTGAAAAAAGCTGATAAGAATTCTCTTGTACTTTTTGATGAACTTGGAGCGGGAACAGACCCTACAGAGGGTGCTGCACTGGCAATTTCCATTCTGTCTTATCTTCATGAACAGGGAATCCGGACTATGGCTACCACCCATTACAGTGAGCTGAAAGTTTACGCTCTTTCCACCCCAGGGGTGGAAAATGCCTGCTGTGAATTTGACGTGGAAAGTCTGCGGCCCACATACCGTCTTCTTATCGGTGTCCCGGGTAAAAGTAATGCCTTTGCCATTTCTTCCAGACTGGGACTTCCTGATTATATAATCGAAAAAGCTAAAGAACAGATCAGCGAGCAGGATGAATCCTTTGAAGATGTACTTGCATCCCTTGAGAACAGCCGGGTTACAATAGAAAACGAACGTCATCAGATTGAGCAGTACAAGAAAGAAATTGAAACTCTTAAAGAACAGCTGGAATCCAGACAGGAGAAACTGAACGAACAGCGCGACAAGATCATCCGGCAGGCAAACGAAGAAGCCCATGCTATTCTTCGTGATGCCAAAGAGTACGCGGACCAGACTATGAAAATATTCCACAAATTTCAAAAAGATCACGTGGATCTGTCCGCTGTGGAAAAAGAAAGACAGAATCTGCGTGAAAAAATGAACAAAGCAGAAAAGGGCATGTCACAGAAAACTGCTGTTCAGAAGCCCAAAAAGCAGCTTACTCCAAAAGATATATCTCCCGGGGATGCGGTAAAGGTACTCAGCATGAATCTGAAGGGAACCATCAGCAGCCGTCCGGACAGCAAGGGCTATCTCTTCGTACAGATGGGAATTATCCGGTCCAAAGTACATATTTCGGATCTGGAACTGATCGATGAAGCAGAGATCACCACTCCTACCCTGCAGCGTACAGGTACAGGCAAGATAAGAATGTCAAAATCTGCCCATATTTCCACTGAGATCAATCTTCTGGGAAAAACGGTTGACGAGGCAGTGGCAGAGCTTGACAAATATCTGGATGACGCATACATTGCCCATTTAAAGACAGTAAGGATCGTACATGGTAAAGGAACAGGTGCACTTCGAAAAGGCATACACAACTACCTGAGACGTCAGAAACATGTGGATTCTTTCCGCCTCGGCGAGTTTGGCGAGGGGGATGCAGGTGTTACAATTGTGGAATTAAAAAAATAAAAGGAGCATAGATTATGGTTTCCAAACAGAAAATTCTGATCGTAGATGATGACAATAATATTGCAGAGCTCATTGCCCTGTATCTGACAAAAGAATGCTTTGAAACAAAAATCGTAAATGACGGAGAAGAAGCCCTGAAGCAATTTCAGGTTTTTCACCCGGATCTGATCATACTGGATCTTATGCTTCCCGGAATTGACGGCTATCAGGTCTGCCGTGAGATCCGCCACAATTCCGATGTACCCATTATTATGCTGTCAGCCAAGGGAGAAACCTTCGATAAGGTTCTGGGTCTGGAACTTGGAGCAGATGATTATATCATCAAGCCTTTCGATTCCAAAGAGCTGGTAGCCAGAGTAAGGGCCGTGCTTCGTCGTTTCCAGGTAAAACAGCCTGCTGCTTCTGCCAGCGAAAAATGTGTAAGCTACCCCGACCTTACCATTAATCTGACAAACTATTCTGTAACATATATGGGAAAGCAGGTGGATATGCCGCCGAAAGAACTGGAACTACTTTACTTTCTGGCTTCTTCCCCTAATCAGGTTTTTACAAGAGAGCAGCTTCTTGATCATATCTGGGGATATGAATATATAGGAGACACGCGGACTGTTGATGTGCATATCAAAAGACTGCGTGAAAAGATCAAAGACAATGATTTCTGGTCTATTGCCACCGTCTGGGGGATCGGATATAAATTTGAGGTAAAAAATCAATGAAAAAACATTTATCCTCAAAATTTCTGATGCTCTATGTGATCATCGGAATTTCCGGTTTTTTCCTTATTACCCTTGGGGGATCCTTTATGGTGGAAAAGCACTTTGAACACACTCTCAGTGCAGCTTTGTACAGAGAAGCTTCCCACATTGCCTCCTCCGATATAATAAAAAACAATATGTCCGCCTCCACGCTGAAAGGCTTTCAGGATGAAATGTCCACAATTGCAGACTTTCAGGATACTATTGTATGGATCATTAACAGCAGGGGAGAGATTATTCTAAGCACGAAAGAGAAAATTCCCGCAGATAATTCCATTCCCCTGACACAATTTGATGCCACCCGGTGGGGAAGCAGCTATTATCAGGTGGGAAATTTTTATGGATATTTCAGGGAACCCTATTTAAGCGTAATCGTACCTGTTACTTCTGATATGGAGCCCAAAGGCTATGTGGCGATTCATTACCAGATGAAGACCCTTCACCAGAGCAGAAGCAATATTCTGCTGATCATGCAGCTTATCTTTCTTATCTGCTTCGCCTTGACCAGTATTCTGATATGGGCTTATCAGCATTATATCCACCGTCCTCTGGATAAGATCATCCGGGGAACTTCTGAATATGCAGGAGGGAATCTGGAATATAGGATTGATATTGACTCTGATGATGAGATGGGCTACCTGGCACAGACTCTGAACTATATGTCAGACGAGCTGAATAAAAACGGAGAATACCAGAGAAAATTCATTTCCAATATCTCCCACGATTTCCGGTCTCCCCTTACCTCCATAAAAGGATATGTAAATGCCATACTGGATGGAACTATTCCTCCTGAAAGGCAGGAACATTATCTGAAAATCATTGCTTTTGAATCCGAAC
>JAQYGS010000022.1 GCA_028722515.1 Clostridia bacterium
ATGAAAACAATTGATAACAAAAAGGAGCATGAAAATGAAAAAAAGAAAATTAAATCATATCTTTCTGAGTGGTATGCTCAGCCTGTCGGTTTTGCTTACAGGGGTTCCTGTTTCTGCACAGGAATTCAGTGAAGGCACATCAGAAGAAACAGAACAGTTTTCCAGTGAAGCGGCAATGGCATCATCTGATATTTCAATCAGCACATCCACCTTCCCGGATAAGGCTTTTCGGTCGTATATTTCGAAAAATGCGGATACTAACCAGGATAAAAAGCTTTCTTCCACGGAAATAGGTGCTTTTAAGATAATGGATCTTAAGGGCCTGGGAATTTCCAATCTGAAAGGAATAGAGTATTTTACATCTCTGACGGAATTAAATGCTTCAGGAAATAAGCTGAAATCTGTTAATCTGACAAAGAACAGCAAATTATCACTTATCAATGTGAGCAAGAACAGCCTGTCAGGTACACTGGATCTGAGAAAATGCCTGAAAATGAAGTATGTTGTATATTCCCATAACAGTCTTTCAAAGGTATTAATGCCTGATAAGAAATATCTGAAATCTCTGGACTATATTGATGCAAGTTATAACAAATTCACATCACAGGCAGATGCAGGACTATCTGTTATTTCCAGTACATATGTTCCGAATTTTACACAGATAGATGCAAGCAATAACAGAATCACTTCATTTAACTGTTCGGGATTTGAAGGAATTCTTGATCTCAGCAATAATAAAATAACCAAACTGTCAGGAGGAAGTGAGGGATATCAGGCAGCAGCACTTTATCTGGAGGGGAATTCCCTCAGTCAGACTTCGTCTATTGATTTTACACCGGAGTGGGTGAGAGAGCCTCAGAGATTCAGCTGTGATTCAGGTGTAAAGAAAAAGGTCAAAATGCTCAAGGCAAAACTTTCCGCCCGAGCCGACTGGAGCAAAATAACATTAAATGTAGGCTCTGGTTCTCAGGATGCAGTTTATAAACTGGAAAGAAAAACAGGAAACGGCGCATACAAAACAATTAAAACATGGAAACAGGGAGAACTGAATGACCCTGAATTTGGAGACGATTTCACAGATACCAGTGTGACAGCAGGAACTACTTATACTTACAGACTTACTGCATCAGTACAGATTCAGGATAGGAACAAAAAGAATCAGACCTGGTCAAATTCCATAACTGTTACAGCCAGAGCGGCAGCTTCCCAGCCATCCATCAGTGTGTCTTCCAGTAAAAAAGGAAAGGCAACCGTTACCTGGAAAGCTGTATCAGGAGCCAATGCATACGAGGTATATTATGGAACCAGCAATAAATCTGTAAAGACTGCGGTAACAGGAAAGAATGGTACAACCAAACTTTCTGCAGACCGTACCAAACTTAAGAGCGGTAAAACATATTACTTCAGAGTTCGTGCCTACAAGCTTGTAAATGGTAAAAAAATCTATACTTCATACAGCAGTGTGAAGGGAGTAAAGGTTAAGTGATAAAAAGGGGAAGTTACGGCCAGACCGTAGCTTCCCCTTAAAAATGACAAAAAAATAATGCAGAAGATGGGACTTGAACCCACACGATCTTGCGACCACAGGCACCTGAAGCCTGCGCGTCTGCCAATTCCGCCACTTCTGCATTCTTTCTATATCAATCGCTGTTTCGCGACTGCTTGATTATAATACCGCAAATTATTCAGAAAGTCAATACATAATATTAAATTTTTTTATTTAAAAATCTTTTTTATACAAACATAATTATTTTTAGCGTCATATTCAGTTGAAAACAGGAGATTCTTATGATACAATTTTGAAGATTTAGGAAAAAATAAGTAACAAAGAAAGGGAGATTGTATGAAAGCATTTCTGATACTTGAAGATGGCCATGTGTTTACAGGAACAAGCATAGGTTCTGAGAGAGATGTGATCAGTGAGATTGTTTTTAATACTTCCATGACAGGATATCTGGAAGTAATGACGGATCCTTCCTATGCAGGACAGGCAGTATGTATGACTTATCCCCTTATTGGAAATTATGGAATCTGTTATGATGACCAGGAATCCAGGAAACCCTGGGTAGACGGCTTTATTGTCCGTGAATTATCCCGTGTTCCCAGCAATTTCAGAAGCGTTGATACTATTGGGCATTTTCTTGTTAAGCATGATATTCCCGGTATTGCCGGAATCGATACCAGAGCACTGACTAAGATTCTCCGTGAAAAAGGAACCATGAATGGTATGATCACCGTGAACGAGAATTATGATCTTGATACAATCATCCCTAAATTAAAAGCATATACCACAGGTAAAGTAGTCGAGAAGGTGACTTGCCGGGAGAAAGAAGTATTGAAAGGCAACGGCCCCAAAGTCGCTCTTCTTGATCTGGGAGCCAAGAGAAATATTGCCCGTTCCTTAAACAGGAGAGGCTGCCAGGTTACCATTTATCCTGCCTTTACTCCAGCAGAAGAAATCCTGAAAGGAAATCCTGACGGAATCATGCTCAGTAATGGACCGGGAGATCCTAAGGAATGTACTGCCATAATTAAAGAAATAAAGAAACTTTACGATTCTGATGTTCCTATTTTTGCTATCTGTCTTGGCCACCAGCTTATGGCACTTGCTACAGGAGGAGATACCTACAAGATGAAGTATGGACACCGTGGAGGCAATCATCCTGTGAAAGATCTTGCTACAGGAAGAGTTTATATTTCTTCCCAGAATCACGGCTATGTGGTGGATTCTGAAAAGCTGGAAGAGAAGAATATTGCCAGACCTGCTTTTGTAAATGTGAATGATGGAACCAATGAAGGAATGTCTTATGTGGGTAAAAATATTTTTACTGTTCAGTTTCATCCGGAGGCTTGCCCCGGCCCACAGGATTCCGGTTACCTGTTTGACAGATTT
>JAQYGS010000023.1 GCA_028722515.1 Clostridia bacterium
GTAAATTATATAAAATCTGTACAATAGTGTTATTTTTATGATATAATAACAAAAATATCTAGGCGAATGAGGTGATTCTGATGATGGGATTTAGTAATATTATTGGTCATGAAGAAATTATCAGGCATTTAAAAAATGCCATTCAGACAGGGAAAATATCCCATTCATATATTTTTACAGGAGAACCGGGATCAGGCAAGAAACTTCTGGCAGGTACTTTTGCTGCTACACTTCAGTGTGAGGCAGGTGGCACAGAACCATGTCAGAAATGTGATTCCTGTAAGAAAGCAATGGGTAAGAATCATCCGGATATTATAATGGTCGGGCATGAGAAACAGGGAACGATTACAATTGATGAAATTCGTGATCAGGTTATTAACGATGTAGGTATCAGGCCATATTACAGCCCTCATAAAATATATATCATAGCAGACGCGGATCTTATGACTCCTCAGGCACAGAATGCACTTTTAAAAACAATTGAAGAGCCGCCGGAATATGTGATAATTATGCTTTTAACCAGTAATGCGGACAGTCTTCTTCCTACTATCCAGTCAAGGTGTGTCCGGCTGGATCTTAAGGTTGTAAGTGACGGCCTTGTGAAAAAATATCTTATGGAGCATCTTCATATTCCGGATTATCAGGCAGAAATTGATGCATCTTATGCCCAGGGCAGTATTGGAAAGGCAAAAAAAGCTGCTACATCTCAGGAATTTGTCGAAATAACAAACAATGCTCTCAGAATTTTAAAAAATGTTAATTCTATGGAAACATATGAATTAACAGATGCTATTAAAAATCTTTCAGAAAATAAAGAGAGTATTAGTGATTATCTTGATATTTTTCAATTTTGGTTCAGAGATGTTCTTATGTTTAAAGCTACCAGAGAAGTGGATCATCTTGTTTTTAAACAGGAGCTTAATTTTATCAGAGAACAGGCAAGTCAGCGTTCATATGAAAATATAGAGAAAATTCTTGATTCCTTGCAGAAAACAAAAGTACGTCTTCGCGCAAATGTGAATCTTGAGCTTGCACTGGAACTATTGTTTATGACGATCAGGGAGAAATAAAGATGACAAAAGTAGTAGGAGTCAGATTTCGTAATGTAGGTAAGATATATTATTTCAGTCCTAAAGATTATGAAATCAGGACAGGTGATCATGTAATCGTGGAGACTGCCAGGGGTGTGGAATATGGTAAGGTTGTACTTGCACCCAGGGATGTTTCAGATGATGATGTAGTTCATCCTCTTAAAGAGGTTATTCGTGTTGCAACTGCTGAAGATGATCAGAGAGAAGCACAAAACAGAATAAAGGAAAAAGATGCATTTAAGATATGTCAGAAAAAAATACGTGAGCATGGCCTTGAAATGAAGCTTATTGATGCTGAGTATACTTTTGATAATAATAAAGTATTATTTTATTTTACAGCAGATGGGAGAATTGATTTCCGCCAGCTGGTAAAAGATCTTGCTGCAATTTTTAAAACCCGAATAGAACTTCGTCAGATAGGTGTACGTGATGAGACGAAAATTCTTGGAGGAATTGGCATTTGCGGAAGATGTTTATGCTGTCATACCTACCTTTCAGAGTTTGCACCGGTATCTATTAAAATGGCTAAAGAGCAGAATCTTTCCCTTAATCAGACTAAAATATCTGGTGTATGTGGAAGATTAATGTGCTGTTTAAAAAATGAACAGGAAACCTATGAAGAACTAAATAAAAAGCTTCCAGGACTAGGGGATACTGTAATTACACCGGATGGAATACAGGGAATTGTTCACAGTGTGAATGTTCTTCGACAGAGAGTGAAAGTAATTGTTGAAATTAATGACGAAAAAGAGATTCAGGAATATCCGGTAACAGAATTGAAATTCAGGCCTAAGAAGAAAAAAATTAAAGTTTCTGAGAAAGAATTAAAAGAACTTGGAGATCTTGAAGATAAAAAGGGAGATTCCAAATTAGATGAATAAAAATCTGATTAAGGAAAATGAGCGTTTAGATGACCTGCAAAATGGGTATTATGTAATTCAGGATCCTGAAAAATTCTGTTTTGGAATGGATGCTGTACTTCTTTCCGGTTTTGCCAGAGTAAAGAAAGACGAAACGGTGTTGGATCTGGGAACAGGAACGGGTATTATTCCTATCCTTCTTAAATCTAAAACTTCCGGCAGACATTTTACCGGTCTTGAGATTCAGGATGAATGCGTGGAAATGGCCAGACGTAGTGTAATGTATAATCATCTTGAAAATGATGTGGAGATTGTACAGGGAGATATTAAAGAGGCTGCTGATATTTTCGGGGCAGCTTCTTTTCATGTTGTAACAAGTAATCCTCCTTATATGATTGGTCATCATGGACTTACAAATGATCATATTCCTAAAGCTATAGCAAGACATGAGATTCTATGTAATCTTGAAGATGTTGTCAGCCAGACAGCCAGGGTTTTAAAGGACAGAGGAAGGTTCTATATGGTACACAGACCTTTTCGCCTTGCAGAAATTATGAATATTCTTATCAAATATCATCTGGAACCAAAAAGAATGCAGCTTGTATATCCATACATAGACAGAGAACCTAATATGGTATTGATAGAAGCTTTAAAAGGAGGAAATTCCAGGCTGACTGTTGATCCTCCTCTGATAGTTTATGAAAAACCAGGTGTTTATACGGAAAATATCTTAAAAATATATAAAATGATATAAATGATGTTAGGGTCAATAGATGCCATACGGATTGTTCCGTGCTTCGCACTCCCACAATCCTGCCCCGAATTCGGATATCGTGGGACATACGTCCCACTTTTATCCTCATTTGGGGCGGGTCAACAAGTCATAAAACCACTTATGTGCAAGCACAATGTGGTTTATGACCTTTTGACCC
>JAQYGS010000024.1 GCA_028722515.1 Clostridia bacterium
CAGATCGTTGCAGAACAGATCGCACAGACAAAGAAAATGTTAAATGAATTATTGGCTGCAAACACCGGTCAGCCTCTGGAAGTCATTGAACGTGATACAGACCGTGATAACTATATGACTGCTGAACAGGCGAAGGCATATGGATTGATTGATGGTGTAGTCATGCATAAATAATGCAAAAGAAAAGACTCCTGTGAATCACAGGAGTCTTATCTTGATTTTCAGGAAACAGTTTTGCGATGCAGTAATACTGTTATTGCGAACGGACTGTACAGTAACGTAATTTTCATATATGGAGAGAAAGGATAAACAAGATCCATGGCAGAAAAGATTAGAGAAGGAAAGGTCAGATGTTCATTTTGCCAGAAGACGGAAGATCAGGTCAGGAAACTGATCGCAGGCCCGGATGGTAAAACTTTTATTTGTGATGAGTGTATTGCTATCTGTTCAGAGATAATGGAAGAGGAATTTAACTCTTATGATCAGGAGGATGAGCTGGGTACAGATATTAATCTTCTGAAACCGGAGGAAATCCATGCCATTCTGGATGACTATGTTATCGGTCAGGATGAGGCAAAAAAAGCATTATCAGTAGCTGTCTATAACCATTACAAGAGAGTAACCGCAGCTAAATCTTCCGATGTAGAGCTTCAGAAAAGCAATATTCTTATGTTGGGTCCTACAGGCTCCGGTAAAACTCTCCTTGCACAGACCCTCGCCAGATTATTGAATGTACCCTTTGCCATTGCAGATGCTACTACATTGACGGAAGCCGGATATGTAGGTGAGGATGTGGAAAATATTCTTCTTAAAATTATCCAGGCTGCAGATTACGACATTGAACGTGCTCAGTATGGAATCATATATATTGATGAGATTGACAAAATTACCAGAAAGTCTGAGAATGCCTCTATTACCCGGGATGTGTCCGGAGAAGGCGTTCAGCAGGCATTATTAAAGATTCTGGAAGGAACTGTTGCAAGCGTTCCTCCACAGGGAGGACGTAAACATCCTCATCAGGAGTTTATTCAGATTGATACTACCAATATCCTGTTCATATGCGGCGGTGCATTTGATGGAATAGAAAAGATCATTGAGGCAAGACAGGATACGAAATCTATAGGCTTTGGGGCTGAGGTTGCTGCGAAAGAAGAAAAGAAAATCGGGGAAATTTTAAAAGATGTTATGCCCGAGGATTTTATTAAGTTTGGTATGATTCCGGAATTTATCGGCCGTGTTCCTGTAGTTGTGACCCTGGATGGTCTGGATGAGGATGCTTTGATCAGCATTCTTAAGGAACCTAAGAATTCATTGACAAAACAGTATCATAAGCTGTTTGAACTGGATGGTGTGGAACTGGAGTTTGAAGATGAAGCGTTGAAAATGGTTGCAGAGAAATCTCTGAAGCGTAAAACAGGAGCCAGAGGTCTGCGTGCAATTATGGAAGACTCTCTGATGGACCTGATGTACAGAATTCCTTCAGACAACACTATCCGAAAATGTATCATTACCAAAGATGTGATAGAGGGCACCGGTAAACCTGAAATTGTGTACGGAGAGCCTCCCGCTGTAGCGAGAACAGGTGGAAACAGGCGCGTATCCCGTGCACGCAAAAAGGGCAAGCCGGAAACTGCCTGATGAAGGGACTGAATAATAGATGACAAATCAGAATATTGTGCTGCCGTCCATAGCACTCAGGGGAACCACAATACTCCCGGGGATGATCATTCATTTTGATGTAAGCAGAGAACGTTCTGTGAAAGCAATAGAAGCTGCAATGCTTCATGATCAGAAGATTTTTCTGATTACACAGAAGGATCCGGAAGTGGAATCCCCTTCGGAATCAGAAGTTTATCACGTCGGTACTGTGGGATATATCAAACAGGTGGTGAAGCTCCCTCAGAATCTGCTCCGTGTGCTGGTGGAAGGAACCGAAAGAGCATTGCTTGTGAAATTTGAACAGGAATTTCCCTATATAACAAGTGAGATCTGCCCTGTAGATGAACAAGAGGAGCAGATTCCCCAGCCTGTGGCTGAGGCAATGACCAGAAGTCTTAAGGATCTGTTTCATCAGTATTGTATGGAAAATGGCAAGATCAGCAAGGAACTGGTTGCTCAGATTTTAAACACAGGGGATATAGAGGAACTGGTAGAGCAGATATCTGTTAATATCCCTCTTTCTTATGAGAACAGACAGAAAATACTGGAAGCCGTTTCTCTGGAAGAACGCTATGAAGTGCTGGGTGCTCTTCTTGCCAATGAAATTGAGATCATGGAGATCGGAAGAGATCTTCAGAAAAAAGTCAAGGCAAGAATTGATAAGAATCAGCGGGAATATATTCTCAGGGAACAGTTAAAACTGATAAGGGAAGAACTGGGAGAAGATAATACCGCAGATGATGCAATGCAGTATAAGAAGCAGCTTCAGGAGCTTCAGGCCAGTAATGAAGTTAAAGAAAAAATTGCCAAAGAGATTGAACGCTTTAAGAGCACCAATAATAATGTTGCTGAGAATTCTATTCTTCGAGGCTATATTGAAACTCTGCTGTCCCTTCCATGGGACAGACATTCTACGGATTCTGATGATCTTAATGAAGCCTGGAAGATTCTTCAGGAACAGCATTACGGCCTGAAAGATGTAAAAGAGCGTATTATGGAATTTCTTTCAGTCCGAAAACTTACCCATAAGGGAAAAAGTCCTATTCTTTGCCTGGTAGGACCACCTGGAACCGGTAAGACCTCCATAGCCAAATCTGTGGCAGAGGCTATGCATAAGAAATATGTACGTATCTGCCTGGGCGGTGTAAGGGACGAGGCAGAGATCCGGGGGCACAGAAAGACATATGTGGGAGCTATGCCCGGACGGATCACAGCAGCACTCCAACAGGCGGGTGTAAGCAATCCACTTATGCTGCTGGATGAGATCGACAAGACCAGCAGTGATTATAAAGGAGATACCTCTTCAGCACTTCTGGAAGTTCTTGATCCGGAACAGAATAAAAGATTTATAGATCATTATGTGGAACTTCCTCAGGATTTATCAGAGGTTCTTTTCATTGCAACTGCCAATGATGTTCAGGGTATTCCACGTCCTCTTCTGGATCGTATGGAAGTAATCGAGATCAGCGGTTATACGGAAAATGAAAAAGAGCATATCGCCAAAGAGCATCTGATCCCCAAACAGATGGAAGAGAATGGAATTGAAGAAGGAACTCTGGTGATCCAGAATGCTGCTCTTAAGAAGATCATCAATAATTATACGAAAGAGGCAGGTGTGCGTAATCTTGAGCGAAGCATCGGACAGATCTGCCGTAAAACAGCCCGTGCCATTATGGAAAAAGGAAGAAAAAAGGTTACAGTAACATCAGGGAACCTGTCCGATTTTCTCGGAAAAGAGCATTACAATTATTTAATGGCCAACGAAAAAGATGAAATCGGTATTGCCAGAGGACTTGCATGGACTCAGGTGGGAGGGGATACTCTTCAGATAGAGGTAAATGTGATGCCAGGTAAGGGAGAACTTCTTCTTACAGGCCAGCTGGGAGATGTGATGAAAGAGTCTGCACAGGCAGGAATTACCTATATTCGCTCCGTAGCAGAGGATTATGGTGTAGGACCGGAATTTTTCCAGGAAAATGATATTCACGTACATATTCCGGAGGGAGCAGTGCCAAAAGATGGCCCATCAGCGGGTATAACTATGGCAACAGCTATTCTGTCCGCCATAATCAGAAAACCAGTACGTGCAGACCTTGCAATGACCGGGGAAATAACCTTACGGGGACGTGTTCTTCCTATCGGCGGACTGAAAGAGAAGCTTCTTGCGGCTAAATATGCAAAGATTAAGGAGGTACTTGTACCTGCTGAAAATAAACCGGATATTTTGGAACTGGATAAGGAAATTACCCATGGCCTTATGATTACTTTTGTCAGCAGTATGTCAGAAGTTCTGGATAAGGCGCTGGTGCAGTGAGGAAAGAATGATTATAAAGAATGTATCCCTGGATATTGTCTGTGGCATTACAAGCAAACTTCCGGATACGGGAAGACCAGAAGTAGCATTTGCAGGGAAATCCAATGTAGGGAAATCTTCCCTTATAAACGGACTTATGAACCGCAAATCACTTGCCAGGACAAGTGCACAGCCGGGAAAGACGCAGACCATAAATTTTTACAATATTAATGAAATAATGTACCTGGTAGATCTTCCCGGTTACGGATATGCCAGAGTGTCCCAGTCTGAAAAAGAAAAATGGGGCAAAATGATAGAGAAGTATCTTCATACATCCCGAAATCTGAAAGCTGTTTTTCTTCTGGTGGATATCCGTCATGATCCCACAGCCAATGATAAGATGATGTATGACTGGATTTTGCATAATGGCTATGAACCGGTGATCATAGCAACTAAACTGGATAAACTGAAACGAAGTCAGGTTCAGAAAAATATAAAGGCCATCAGAGAAGGACTCAAACTTGGAAAGAATGGGATTCTGATTCCCTTTTCCGCTGAGACAAAACAGGGCAGAGATGAGATCTGGGCTCTTATTGAAGAACTGACCGGAATTAACGAGGCAGTTACCGAAAAGACCTGACACATAAATATATGAGGACAGAAAAATGGGAATTATCAAGGCATGCAAGCTGGGATTTGATTATCTTAAGTATGATGAGGACGGCAATGTGCAGGATACACAGAGAGCCGTTGATGATATAAACCTGGACATTGAAGCCGGACAGTTCGTGGCAATCCTGGGACATAATGGTTCCGGGAAATCCACTCTTGCAAAGCACCTGAATGCTTTGCTCCTTCCTACGGAAGGAACCCTCTGGGTAAATGATATAGATACGTCCAGCGAACCGGAATTATGGAAAATACGCCAGCAGGCGGGAATGGTTTTTCAGAATCCTGACAACCAGATCATTGGTACTGTTGTGGAAGAAGATGTGGGATTTGGCCCTGAAAATATGGGAGTTCCCACAGAAAAAATATGGGAACGTGTGGAAGAAAGCCTGAAAAAGACAGGAATGACCGCTTATCGGTATCATTCCCCCAATAAATTATCCGGCGGCCAGAAACAGAGAGTGGCTATTGCAGGGGTTATGGCTATGCGGCCAAAGTGTATTGTTCTGGACGAACCCACTGCCATGCTGGACCCCAACGGCAGAAAAGAAGTGCTTGAAGCAGTCAGTGACCTGAACCGTCAGGAGGGTGTGACAGTGATCTTGATCACACACTATATGGAGGAAGTTGTACATGCAGACCATGTTTATGTAATGGATGCGGGAAAAATTGTTATGGAAGGAACACCCAGAGAAATTTTTTCCCAGGTTGAAACATTAAAGAAGTATCGGCTGGATGTACCTCAGGTTACGCTTCTTGGACACGAACTGCACAGGGCAGGAGTAAACATACCTGAAGGATTACTTACTACAGAGGAATTGGTGAATGCCTTATGTCAATAGAATTAAAGAATGTATGCTATACGTACAGCCCGGGAACTGCGTATGAGATTCATGCCCTGAAAAATATAAACCTTACCATTCTGGATGGACAGTTCATCGGGATCATCGGACATACCGGAAGTGGTAAATCCACACTGATTCAGCATTTAAATGCCCTGATACAGCCAACCTCCGGAACCATAACCTATAATGGGGAGGACATCTGGGGAGAAAAATACGACCGCCGCAAACTGAGAAGCGAGGTGGGGCTGGTTTTCCAGTATCCTGAGCATCAGCTGTTTGAGAACGATGTGCTTTCAGATGTGTGCTTTGGCCCTACGAATCAGGGACTGTCCAGGGCTGAAGCGGAGATTGAGGCAAAAAAAGCACTTCAGCATGTTGGATTTAAAGAAGAAAATTATAATAAATCTCCTTTTGAGTTATCAGGAGGACAGAAAAAAAGAGTTGCAATCGCCGGGGTTCTTGCCATGAATCCTAAAATACTGATTCTAGATGAACCTACTGCAGGGCTGGACCCCAGCGGAAGGGATGACATTCTGGAGCAGATCGCACAATTGCACAGAGTAAGAGGGATAACTATTATTCTGGTATCCCACAGTATGGAAGATATTGCAAAATATGCGGAGCGCCTTATTGTGGTCAATGACGGGGAAATTGCCTTTGATGATGTTCCGAAGGTAGTGTTCTCTCATTATCGTGAACTGGAAGCTATGGGACTGGCAGCACCACAGATCACCTACATTATGCATGCACTTAAGGAAAAAGGAATGGATGTGGACGTGACGGCTACTACAGTGGAAGAAGCAAGGGAGAGTATTTTGGATGCTCTGAAAAAAAGTCATTCTCCCCTTCTTTCTGAAAATAAAGTACAGACAGAATCTTCAGAGACAGGAGGAAAAGTACTATGATCCGTGACATAACACTAGGCCAGTATTATCCTGCTGATTCTGTACTTCACAAGCTGGATCCCAGAACCAAGCTTATTGGGACTATTGCGTTTATTGTCTCTGTATTTGTTTTTCATACATTACCGGGTTACGCAGTTGCGACTGTATTTCTTATCGGAATGATCGTGTTGTCAAAGGTTCCTGTAAAATTTATGTTTAAGGGTCTGAAGGCTGTGGCAATGCTCCTTTTTATCACAGTGATCTTTAATATTCTGCTGACTCCTGGACATATCCTCTGGAAATGGGGATTCATCCGGATTACGGAAGAAGGATTAAAGCTGGCAGGAAGAATGGCTATTCGTCTTACTTATCTGGTGATCGGTTCTTCGGTGATGACATTGACCACTACGCCTAATCAGCTGACAGATGGCATGGAACGTCTTCTCCGTCCACTGAACAGAATTCATGTTCCTGTTCACGAGATTGCCATGATGATGTCCATCGCTTTACGATTTATTCCGATTCTTCTGGAAGAGACAGATAAGATAATGAAAGCTCAGATTGCCAGGGGTGCAGATTTTGAAAATGGAAATCTGATCCAGAAGGCAAAGAACATGGTTCCTCTTCTTGTCCCTTTGTTTATTTCAGCATTTCGAAGAGCCAATGATCTGGCCATGGCAATGGAGGCACGCTGCTATCATGGAGGCGATAACAGAACTCAGATGAAACCGTTGCACTACCAGACCAGAGATTATATGGCATATGTGATTATGTTCGGGTATCTTTTTATTGCCATTGGATTTCGTGCTGCAGGAATTTAAATGGAATGAGGAGGTAGTGGAATGAAGAGAATAGGTCTTGTGGTTGCTTATGACGGAACCAATTACTGTGGGTGGCAGACGCAGCCCAATGGAATTACGGTTCAGGGTGTGTTGAATGATACTCTTTCAGAGCTTCTTGGAGAAAAAATAGAAACCATTGGTGCCAGCCGGACGGATGCAGGTGTTCATGCTATGGGAAATGTAGCTGTTTTTGATACCAATACCCGTATTCCGGGAGAAAAGATCTCTTATGCATTGAACCAGAGACTTCCGGAAGACATCCGGATCCAGCTCTCAGAAGAAGTGGAACCTGATTTTCATCCCAGGTACTGTGACAGCGAAAAAACTTATGAATACAGGATCCTGAACCGGAAATTTCCTGTCCCGACAGAACGGCTGTACACATATTTTTACCATTATAAACTGGACGTTGATAAAATGAAAGAAGCTACTTCGTATCTTATTGGATGCCATGATTTTGCTTCCTTCTGCGGATCAAAGGCCCAGGTGAAATCCACTGTACGTACCGTAACGGCAATGGATGTCTTCAGAGATGGAGATCTTATTACTATCCGGGTTTCCGGAACCGGATTTTTGTATAATATGGTTCGTATCATCGCCGGAACCCTGATCGAGGTGGGAAATGGCCAGTATCCTCCGGAGCATGTAAAAACCATTCTTGAAGCCTGCAACCGGGAAATGGCAGGCCCTACAGCTCCGGCTCAGGGACTGACACTGATGGGAATAGAATTTTTTGATTCCTAAGGCTGAAAAATGTAAAAAAACAGTTGACAGAGAAATAACCTTATAATATAATAACTCAATGTGACGTAGTGCGGAAATACTTTAGCCAATAGCCCCGGTGAGAGTATTTATCAGCGGTTTCGGACATTCCCGCGGTTTACTGCACCGGCGTTTTACTTACTTATTTAAATTATTGTTTATAAATAACAGGAGGTAAGACCATGCTGACATATATGGCTAATCCAGATAAAATCGAAAGAAAATGGTATGTTGTTGACGCTGATGGATGTACTCTTGGCCGTTTGGCTTCCGGAGTAGCAAGCGTATTAAGAGGAAAGAATAAACCGCAGTTTACACCCCATGTAGATACCGGTGATTATGTGATCGTTATTAACGCAGACAAGATTAAAGTTACAGGAAAGAAATTACAGCAGAAAGTATATTATAAACACTCCGATTATGTAGGTGGAATGAAAGAAACTACATTAAAAGAAATGTTAGCAAAGAAACCAGAACAGGTAATTGAGCTTGCAGTTAAGGGAATGCTTCCGAAAGGACCTTTGGGAAGAACCATGTACAAGAAACTCTTTGTATATGCCGGACCTGATCACAAACACGAAGCTCAGAAACCGGAAGTTTTAACATTTTAATGAGGAGGTAGAGAACATTGGCTAGCGCAAAATTCTACGGAACTGGAAGAAGAAAAAAATCAGTCGCAAGAGTTTATCTTGTACCTGGAACCGGTAAGATTACAATTAATAAAAGAGATATTGATGATTATTTTGGATTAGATACACTGAAAGTTATCGTTCGTCAGCCTTTAGCTTTAACAGAAACAGAAGGCAAATTTGATGTTCTGGTTAACGTACATGGAGGCGGATACACAGGACAGGCAGGAGCCATCAGACATGGTGTTGCCAGAGCTCTTCTTGAGGCAGACCCTGATTACAGACCTGCTCTGAAAGCAGCCGGATTCTTAACCCGTGACCCACGTATGAAAGAACGTAAGAAATACGGTCTCAAGGCAGCCCGTAAAGCACCACAGTTCAGCAAGAGATAATCGTTTGGAACGAGAAAATGCATACAAAACCTCAGAAACCTTGTGTTTCTGGGGTTTTTCTTTACCCCCGAATCTTTATGGGATGTCCAGAAACGTGGTGGAAATTTGTGGATATGTAGCAAGTATGCAGCACGTATGCAGCAAAAATCACAGCAACTATGTGGTCAGATTCTCCTTTCCATTCTCTCTTTCTCTCACAATTTTGTTTATGGCATCGATCAGAACCCGGACATCAAGATGAGTGTAGACACGTTCTGTAAGCGTCATAGCTCCAGAATGTCCAACAATCTTCTTGATGGTAGTTTCATCAATGCTGTGTTCTTTCATCATGGAGATTGTAGTGTGGCGTGTACAGTGTGGCGACCACTTAATTCCAATCTGTTCCATGATTGTGGTGTAATAACTGTCTTTGTAGTTTCGATAAAGGAAGTGTTTTCCGTCAGGTGTGCTTAAGAGATATTCGTATTCCGGATGACGGTCATACCATTCTTGATAGAACGGTAAAAGTTTATCTGGAATCGGAACTTTTCGAAGTCCGTTTTCCGTTTTGCTGGCGATGACATCGAAATACTGTTCTTCCAGATGGACGTTTTCTTTCTTGAGATCCAGAAATTCGCTGATTCGGCAACCATTGTAGAGAAGCATCAGAACAATTTGATAATATGGATCATCTTTCATTGTCCATACTCGTTCGACTTCTTCTTCACTGAACTTGTTCCGGTCATGTTTGTTTGGGTTGCGATCCTTATACTTTGCAACATCGACATATGTCGAGTAGTCTTTGTTACAGATATCGTATTTCAAAGCATATGCATACAACTAATTGAACAATACCTTAATCTTTTTAAATGTTGGATAATTCTTGTCGCAATCATCAATTACAAACTGCAGATCTGCCAGCATTTTCAATCCTTCTGCCTTTGTAGGAGCATAACCTATAATGATATATTTCTGTTTCTTTGTTCCTTTTTCCGGATCGAGTTCGTATCCGTCTGTTTTTCTGGCAACCCAGGGATTTCTTCTTCTCCCTGACATCTTGGTAACACTTCCATAACCATTCGGTAATTTCATATAATTTAGCCTCCTTTTTGTCGCATATAGCAACTTTTAAGAGCCTAAATTCCAAACTGTTCATCTAGTAAAGCATTTCTTTTTTTAATACGTTCATCCTCTGTAAGTTCCTCAACCTCTTTTTCGGAAAGAGTAGTGTTGGCATAATAGGCGAGCGTTTTATCTTTCCAATTCTGATACGCCTGTGCTGTTTGAGCATAGGAAGCATATTCTTCTCGTTTTTCATTAAATTCTTCCAGAAACAGGCACATATCGGCATTTTCAGAAGCAGTGTTATCTTTGCCATTGAATGTAATAGAACATTCCCAACCATCGTGATTTGGCGGACGTTTTACATCAATGGAAAAACCTAATTCATTCAACTGATCTAAATGGAAGAGAAACTGCATCACATCTGCCATATTTGTGATGGTTTTGGTTTCAGCCTGATATCCAATGAGATAAGTTGAGGTGGTGTCCAGTACTTTGGCAATATCGTTGATCACACCGATCGATACTTCAATCTCTCCACTTTCATATTTCTGGATTGTACGAAGAGATTTACCAAGCTCTGTTGCAAGCTGCGTCTGATTCATACCTTTTTGCTTTCGGGCAGTTCGGATTCTAAGCCCTATTTCATTATTATTGTCTTTCATTTTTTGAGTTCACCTCTCTTCGATTACATAGTAACACAAGAAAATGCGAATTACAAGTACATATTATAAAAGAAATATGTTGACATGCGTATTAATTATGCATATAATCAAAATACGAACTAATAGTGCGTATTAAATGAAATGGGGGTGATATATATGAAAATAAACGCACTTAAACTACAGATTCTAATGGGTGAACAGGACCTGTCGATAAAATCACTTGCTGAAAAGAGTGAAGTATCAAGGCAGACAATTTCCTGTATTAAAGCAGGAAAAAGCTGTATGTGGAATTACCACCTTTTACTGGACGGAATGTTCCGATTAAAGAAATTGCAAGTGCAATAGGGAAAGATCCTCATTATATTCGTTTGGCGATCCAGGCCGGAGTTTAAAATTCGGAGTTGCAATGAAGATGGGGAATTCAAATGAATATAGCTATTATTGTCCGGATCGAAAGGTCTGGGAAGAAACCAGGTATTTCCGAAATGTCGCAAAAGAAAAAGCCCTTGCACAGTAGGCAAGGACTGATCCAAAGAGCTTCTGATATGCTCTATCTCGCAAATTCAGTATATCAGAGGCATCCGTTGGATTCAATGGAAAGTTTGAGGTATACGTATGAATATTTTTACAGAAGTGAAAAGCCGTGTGAGTGCGGCAGAAGTGGCAAAAACCTACGGTTTGAAAATCAATAGAAATATGATGGCTTGTTGTCCATTTCATGATGATAAGAATCCAAGCATGAAAATTGATCAGACTTATTACTGCTTTGGGTGTGGTGAAAAAGGAGATGCCATCAATTATGTTGCCAAGATATTTGGATTAAGTCAGATCGAAGCTGCAAAGAAAATAATACGGAAATTGAAAATTCACGAATTGAAAATTTATGGAATTTACAATTGATTTTTTGAAGAATACTGCATATAATATAAGTGACAGAAGACTGTCAGGTGTGCTGACACCTTAAAAATCTGACATTTATGTCGCACATTATGAGGCGAACGGTTGGGGAGCAACAGAAAAACTCTGCATTTTTGCCGGTATTATTGACCGGACGGTTGGCAGACAACAGAAAAATCAGCATTTTATAGTTTTTAAAGGGTTGTCCGACATGGGCAACCTTTTTCTGTATCGTAAGAGGTGAATTACTAATTAATGAAATATGATAAAAAGAAAGCACTGGAAATTATTGTTGAGGCGGCTAAACAGTATGATAAATGGTTGAAATCAAATCATTTTCTAATTTTTTATCAAAAAGGGAAAGAACAGGATTTTGTGGAAGTAGGTTTTCGAGATCTGAATTTCCTTCATTTGACTGGGATAAAAACCAAGTTGTCAGCACAAAGATTTTTCTCCTTATGTATCGATGGAAAACTATCTGAGAAAGATTTTGATTTAGATACGGAAGGAAAAGCTCAACAGAAATTAATGGTGTTACCATTTTTGCATGAATTATTATATCATAATTGCATGATCGGTGATTTTATTAATAGCGGTGTTCTGATTAAGTCGGACTATTTTGTTGGAGATACAAAGGCAGTTCTAAGTGTTGGTTTCAGATCTGGTAAAACAGTAGATATGCCAGTCACACTGTATAAAGAAAATGTGAAAAAACTGATTAAACCGGTGTGCAAGGTCCTTGCAATATTCAAGAAGCCTTATAATCAGCAGACTTATACAGAATGTACATATTGCTCAAAGGGAATAAATCTATCAGAATTATCATTGCCAGACAAGGTTGAGGTGATTTTATCTGTAGAAGAGGAAATGATAAAGAGGTGATAGTATAAAAAGAGCCAGATACCATTTCTGATACCTGGCCATGAAGAGAAGTGCTCAGTTGCTATAAGATGCTGTGGGTTTGTAGCAAGTATGCAGCACACATATCCGTAAAGCCTTATTTTATGGGCTTCCACAGTTTCGCAAACGTTAATTTCGGTTCACAAAGAGATAATTTCACAAATCCAAAACAAAAACGCCCAGGAATGTTTACATTCCCAGGGCATTTTTAAGATATTTGCGCCGATAGCCGCGCATATTATCCCAGAAGAAAATCCAATTCATTAATAGCTTTAATCCCATTCTGTGTCCGGGTAAGATCACACTCAAGGGCAATACATTATCATGTATTGACAACAGTTATATACTGTTATATACTGTTTGCAGATGGAGGATAAAAAATATGCATATTATTGTTAACAATTCATCCATGGTGCCTATCTATGAACAGATCGTAGAGCAGATTAAGGCAGCTATTATAAAAGGAGAATTGGCTCCTGACATGGTTCTGCCGTCAGTGAGGGCTCTTTCCAGAGAATTAAAGATCAGTGCCCTTACCGTGAAGAAAGCTTATGATAATCTGGAAGAGGAAGGCTTTACCATCACTGTACATGGGAAGGGCACATATGTGGCTCCTTCTAATAAAGAGCTTATAAGAGAAGAGAACCTGAAGGAAGTGGAGAAAGATCTGGAAACAGCTATTTCCAGGGGGAAACGATACGGACTTGAGGACGGAGAGATCCGGAATCTTTTTGATATGATTATGGAGGATTATTATGCTTAAAATTAGCCATTTAAAGAAAAATTACAAGGGATTTTCTCTTGATTGTTCCCTTGAGGTAAAACCAGGAAGGATCACCGGTCTGGTAGGAAGAAATGGAGCAGGTAAATCAACCACATTTAAGGCCATACTTGGATTGATTCATACGGATGGAGGAGATATTGAGCTGTTTGGAAAGAATATTTCTGAAATTACTGTTGAAGATAAGCAGAAGCTTGGAGTGGCTTTTTCCGATTCCGGGTTCAGCAGTTATCTTACAGTAAAAGGTGTCAGCCATATTCTTCAGGCTATGTACAGGGAATTTGATCTGGACAGATTTAAAAAGCAGTGTGAAAGCCTGGGACTCGTTCAGGATAAGAAGATCAGAGAGCTTTCTACAGGAATGAAAGCGAAACTGAAGGTTCTTACTGCACTGAGTCATAGAGCATCCCTTTTGATTCTTGATGAACCCACAGTGGGGCTGGATGTGGTTGCCAGGGATCAGGTGCTCAATATGATCCGTGAATATATGGAAGAAAATGAAAACAGTTCTATTTTGATCAGTTCACATATTTCCTCAGATCTGGAGAGCCTTTGCGATGATCTTTATATGATCCATGATGGTAAGATCATTCTCCATGAGGATACGGATGTACTGCTTGGAAAATATGCCTTGCTGAAAGTATCAGAAGGGGTATATCAGAAGCTGGATAAGCAGTATATTCTGAAAACAAGGAAAGAATCTTACGGATACAGCTGCCTGACAAGCGAGAAACAGTTTTATATGGAAAATTATCCGGATATCGTAATTGAAAATGGAAACATTGATGATCTGGTCATTATGATGGAGGGTTAGAAGATGAAGGGATTACTGGTTAAAGATATGGAACTTCTGATGCAGCAGAAGAAGTTTTTTATTGTTGTTTTTGTTATGGGGGCTGTGCTGAGTTTTTCCGGAAGTGCGACTTTTGCCATAGGATATTTCACCATTCTTATAGCAACCTTTGCTACAACTACTGTAAGCTACGATGAATATGACAATGGCTTTGCTTTCCTGATGACTCTGCCTGTGACCAGGAAAGAATATACAAAAGAAAAATATTTTCTTGGATTAATTTTAAGTGTTGCCGCATGGGCATTAGGTATGATCATTGAAGGAATCTGCTATATGGTACAGCCTATGGACCAGAGTTTCTTTGAACTTTTCATTTCTGCGGCAGCTATGGTTCCCGTTGGACTTCTTATGGTTGCCCTGATTCTTCCATTTATCATTAAATATGGAGCTGAAAAAGGAAGATATATGGCACTGGGGATTCTGGTAGTTGTTTTTGCTGCAATCGTGATGATGCCCAAAACACTGGGCATGTCAGAAACGGACATAACCGGAGCAATAAATTCTGTTTTTTCCATAGGAGTTTTTCCGGTTTTGCTCATTGCAGCAGTCCTTGTATTCGTGATATACTATATATCCTATAGAATAAGTACAGGGATAATGAACAAGAAGGAGTTTTAAAATACTATGAAGAAGCTAGTGACAGGGATTCTTGCTCACGTAGATGCGGGGAAGACTACATTATCGGAGGGAATCCTGTATCTGACCGGTAAGATCCGTAAATTAGGAAGAGTAGACCATAAGGATGCTTATCTGGATACCTATGAACTGGAAAGAGAGCGTGGGATTACTATTTTTTCCAAGCAGGCGGTATTTAAACTGGGAGATATGGAAGTCACTTTGCTGGATACACCGGGACATGTTGATTTTTCTGCAGAAATGGAACGTACCCTTCAGGTACTTGATTATTCTGTCCTGGTGATCAATGGAGCAGACGGCGTCCAGAGCCATACCATGACTCTGTGGCGCCTTCTTGCACGATATGAGATTCCGGTATTCCTCTTTGTAAATAAGATGGATCAGGAGGGAACAGACAGGGAGAGACTTCTCAGAGAGCTGAAACAACGACTGAATACAAACTGCGTGGATTTTTCAGGGGACAGGGACAGAGATGTTTTTTTGGAGGATGTTTCGGTCTGTGAAGAAGAACTGATGGAGAAATATCTGGAAACAGAGGAAGTATCTCAGGAGGATATTATAAGACTGATCAGAGAACGTAAGATTTTCCCATGCTATTTTGGATCTGCACTGAAAATGACAGGAGTTGAGGAACTTCTGGAGGGAATGGAACAGTACTGCAGACCGCCTGCATATCCGGAGAAGTTCAGGGCAAAAGTGTTTAAGATTGCCAGAGATGATCAGGGGAACCGTCTGACCTATATGAAAATTACAGGAGGTGCACTGAAAGTAAAAGAGCTGCTTACAGACACGGAGAAGGCTGATCAGATCCGGATTTATTCAGGAGCCAGGTTTGAATTGGTGAAAGAGGCAACTGCCGGAACTGTCTGTGCAGTCACAGGACTGTCACACACTTATCCGGGGCAGGGACTTGGAGGAGAAAAAGAGTCAGATATGCCTGTACTGGAGCCTGTCCTTAATTATTCCATTATTCTTCCCAAGGGCTGTGATGAGCATGAGATGCTCATTAAGCTAAAGGAACTGGAGGAAGAAGAGCCACAGCTTCATATTGTATGGAATGAGCAGCTTTCAGAAATACACGCAATGCTTATGGGAGAAGTCCAGACCGAGATTCTGAAGCGTTTGATCTGGGAAAGATTCCATGTGGCTGTAGAATTTGGACCGGGCAAGATAGTTTATAAGGAGACTATTGCTGAACCTGTGGAGGGAATAGGACATTTTGAACCTCTGCGCCATTATGCGGAAGTTCATCTTCTGATGGAACCGGGAGAACCGGGCAGCGGGCTGCAGTTTTTTACCGCCTGCAGTGAGGACGTTCTGGATCGTAACTGGCAGAGACTGATTCTTACTCATCTGGAAGAGAGAGAGCATCCTGGAGTTCTAACTGGATCGCCTATTACGGATATGCAGATCACACTGCTTACCGGACGTGCTCATGTGAAGCACACAGAAGGCGGAGACTTTCGCCAGGCTACATACAGAGCAGTGCGTCAGGGCCTTAAGAAAGCAAAAAGCATTCTTCTTGAGCCTTATTATGAGTTTCGTCTGGAAGTACCTTCAGAAAATGCAGGAAGAGCTATGACTGATATTCGTAAAATGCAGGGTACGTTTCAGTCTCCCCAAACAGAAGGGGATATGATGATTCTGAAGGGAAGTGCACCGGTATCTGCTATGAGGGATTATCAGACACAGGTGATCTCTTATTCCAGAGGGAAAGGGAAACTGTTCTGCTCCCTGAAAGGATATGCCCCCTGTCATGATCAGGAAAAAATTGTGTCTGAGATTGGATATGATTCAGAAAAAGATCTGGAAAATCCTACGGGTTCAGTTTTCTGTGCCCACGGCGCAGGATTTCTTGTGCCATGGTATGAAGTGGAAGAATACATGCATCTGGAGGGAATGACTGAAAAAGAACAGGCATTTAAAGAGCCGGAATCTTTAGTCAGTAACAGACCTCAGAAATATAACGGAATGGGCAGTTATGAGGAGGATAAAGAGCTTCAGGCTATTTTTGAACGGACATTCGGACCGGTAAAAAGATATGAAAATCAGCCGGTGGTGCGGAACTTTTCTGAAGATTCCAGGAAAAGTTACAATAAATATACCTCTCAAAAGCAGGGGGAACAGGAATATTATCTTGTGGACGGATATAATATTATTTATGCCTGGGAGGAACTGAGAGAACTGGCTCAGGCTAACCTGCATGCCGCGCAGAATAAACTTATGGATATTCTCTGCAATTTCCAGGGGTTTAAGAAGTGCATTCTGATTCTTGTATTTGATGCTTACAGACTGGAAGGACATGCAGAAGAGGTGATTAACTATCATAATATCTATGTAGTTTATACCAAAGAGGCTGAAACTGCGGATCAGTATATTGAAAAGACAGTGCACAGGATAGGACATAAAAGTCCTGTTACTGTTGCAACCTCCGATGGACTGGAACAGATAATTATTATGGGGCAGGGAGCACAGAGGATCTCTGCCAGGGAATTCAGGGAAGAAATAAGGGAAGTTCAGGATCAGGAGCTGAAACAATGGCATGCTAAGAGAAAGAGCAGTAAGAACTTTCTTGTTGACAATGTTTCTCCGGAAATGGCAGACTACATTAATAAAGCTCGGCTTGGGGACAAAAAAATAAAATAACAATTTCATTCTTGAAAAAAAGCAGAAGAGAGATTATGATAAATAGTAACTTCTTATTATTTGTACCAGGGGAGGCGGCACATTATGAAAGAGCAGCTGACACAGAAAGATGTGGAGAAAATAGAGCAGGAAATAGAACACCGTAAGCTTGTAGTCCGTAAGGAGGCTATTGAAGCGGTTAAAGAAGCCAGAGCCCAGGGAGACTTAAGCGAGAATTTTGAATATTATGCTGCCAAAAGACATAAGAACCAGAATGAAAGCCGTATTCGTTATCTTGAGAATATGTTGAAGACTGCAACCATAGTATCCGATACATCCAATTCAGATGAAGTGGGTATGGATGATATTGTGGAGGTCTACTTTGAAGAGGACGATGAAGTGGAGAAATATAAACTGGTTACTTCTATCAGGGGAAACTCTATGGAAAACAGAGTCAGTATAGAATCTCCTATCGGGAAAGCACTCATTGGCCACAAGGTGGGAGACAGGGTTGAAGTAAAGGTAAATGATAATTACAGTTATTTCCTGCAGATCCGCTCCATTGACAAGACAGGGGCAGAAGACGAGGAAATCAGAGGATTTTAGATTAGAATCCCGCTTGCGGTGAATCCTGCAAAGCGGGTTTCTTTTTACACAGATTTAACGTTAAGGTGGGATAAATTTTACAAAGCTCAATTACATTGATGATATATGAATTTATACAAAGGAGTATTTGAAATGATATATTGTGTGGAAGATGAACGAAATATAAGGGAACTTCTGATATATACGCTGGAAACCACCGGATTTGAGGCAAAGGGATTTGGAAGCGGTGCAGAACTTATGTCTGCATTAAAAGAAGAAATTCCGGAGCTGATTCTCCTGGATATTATGCTTCCGGGAGAAGATGGATACGCAATTCTGGAGAAACTGAAAAGTAATTTTAAAACAAAGAACATTCCTGTGATCATGGTTACTGCAAGAGAGGCTGAATTTGATAAGGTAAAGGGACTGGAAGGCGGAGCAGACGATTATATTACCAAACCTTTTGGCATGATGGAATTTATTGCCAGGGTCAAGGCAGTTTTAAGGCGAAGCAGCTGTCAGAAGGAAGACCAGGGCATAAGCTGTGGAGATCTTCATCTTGACATCGGGCGTCATGAAGTCCGCTATCATGATAATAAAATAGAACTGACGCGGAAAGAATTTGAACTGCTTCAGTATCTTATGGAGAATAAGGGAATGGTTATGACCAGGGATCAGCTTCTCTGCCATGTATGGGGGTATGATTTTGACGGAGAAACCAGAACCCTGGATGTTCATGTCCGTACTCTCAGACAGAAACTGGGAGAGGCCGGCAGTATGATCGAAACTGTCCGGGGTGTGGGATACAGAATAGGGGAATAAAGATGAGACAACGCATACTGAACCATACAAGTATCCTGCTTATTATTTCTATGGTTCTCACTTTTACAGCTGCAGGGGCAGTAATGTTTCATAAAGGTGAGATGTATATGGAACAGGGAGTAAGGGATGAAACTGCTTACATTCAGATCGGAATAGAGGAAAAAGGAAATTCATTTCTCACAGATGAAGTGGGTAAGGCTACAGAAAGCAGGATCACCTTACTGAAAGAGGACGGAAGTGTGATTTATGACAGTGAAAAAAATGAAAAAAAGCTGGAAAATCACAGTAACAGGCCGGAATTCATCGAAGCGCAGAAAAAAGGACGAAGTGAAATGATAAGATATTCCAGCACTTTGTCCAGACAGACTTTTTACTGTGCTGTGAAGCTTAACTCAGGCGATGTTCTTCGCGTTTCCCGGACTATGGACAGTTTACCAGGCACTCTTGCTTCAGGTTTTACTCTTCTTGGCATCCTGGTTGCGGTGATTCTCGTTCTGGAGCTTTTTCTGGTACAGAAACAGACAGAGAAAATTATTGAACCCATTAACAGAATTGATCTGGAGCATCCATTGGAAAATGTATGCTATAATGAATTAAGACCGCTGCTTGGCCGTATTGACCAGCAGAACAGACAGATCGCTGCACAGATGGAAGAATTGAAAAATGCAGAAAATATGAGGAAAGAGTTTTCTGCCAATGTTTCTCATGAATTAAAAACACCTCTTATGTCTATTTCCGGTTATGCTGAGCTGATGATGAATCATATGGTTCCTGCTGATAAAGTGCCGGAATTTTCATCCAGAATCTATCAGGAATCCAAACGGCTTTCCAATCTTGTTGCTGATATTATCCAGCTTTCAAGGCTTGATGAAGCTCAGGGAGATGTTCTTTTTGAAGAAGCAGACTTATATGAGCTGGGACAAGAAGTAACCGGTAATCTGAAAGAACAGGCAGAAAAAAAACAGATCACTCTTAAATTTCAGGGAGAAACTGCAGGAGTCAAAGGCGTCCGCCACGTTTTATATGAGATGTTTTATAATATTACAGATAATGCGATCCGTTATACACCTCAGGGCGGAAAAGTAACAGTGTCCGTGGGAAAAAGAAGTGGAAAGCCGTATTTCTGTGTGGAAGATAATGGAATTGGAATCCCTCTGAATGAACAGGAAAGAATATTTGAACGCTTTTACAGGGTGGATAAAAGCCATTCAAGGGAAACAGGAGGCACAGGCCTTGGACTGTCCATAGTCAAGCATGGAGCATCTCTTCATAATGCAAAAATCCATCTTGACAGTGAACCGGGAAGAGGAACGAAGATGGAAATTATCTTCAGATAATGGCAAGTTCTTTATTGTGTATTGACAGAAAACACGATATCGGAGAAAATATAACCAGGTATTCCAGTAAGACGGAGGAAATTCAGTATGAAAAGATGGAAAAAGGCCACAGCAGGTATATGCTGTGTAATAAGTGTTCTTACATCCTGTGAAATCTCTGTATCTGCAGAAGAAGAAATTCCGGAGCAGAAAATCGTGTACTGGTCTATGTGGGAAGAAGAGGAGCCCCAGGCAGAGGTGATAGAAGATGCTGCCATGGCTTTCGAGGAAGCGACAGGAATTTCCGTTGAAATTCAGTGGAAGGGACGGGAAATCACATCTCTTATTGGTCCGGCCTTGGATGCAGGGGAACAGATCGATCTTTTTGATGATGATTATCAGAGAATGTCACAGGATCATTCCATTTATCTTGCTGAACTGGAGGAAATGGCAGATACGGTAGATTATGAGGAGCATGTCATGCCTGTCCTTCTTGACCAGGCGAAAGAATGGGGAAATGGAGAGTTGTATGTTATGCCATATCAGCCGTACATTGTGGGAGTCTGGTATAATAAGGAACTCTGGGAGGAAGCAGGCCTTACAGAAAGGGATATTCCAGGCACCTGGGAGCATCTTATACGCGTGTGCCGCAAGATCAGAAACAGTGACACCGGTCTTTATCCTATGACCTGTGATGCCAGATATGTTGATCTGCTTTATGGGTATCAGCTTGCCAGATATGTGGGGCAGAGCAAAATGAAAAATATGATCAAGAACTGCACCTGGTCCCAGATGCCGGAGGCACTAAAAGCTGCAAAGGATATCAGGATGCTTTTTTTCGCCGGATATATGAGCAGACAGGCTCCTGCGGAATGGCCTCAGGGACAGAATGAAGTGGGAGACGGAGAGGCAGTTATGGTTCTTCAGGGCTCCTGGGCTCCAAACGAGGTGACTGAATATACAGGCACGGATGTGAAGTGGGGATTTTTCCCATGGCCTGCTCTAAAGGATGGAAAGAAAGGAAAAGATGGCGCTAAAGCTGTAATGGCAGGAGCCCAGGGATTTGGTATCACGAAGAATTCCCATATGAAACAGGAAAGCTTTGATTTTGCATCTTCCATATGCACAGGTGAGTTTGACGTGGAAATGACGGAAAAAGTTCATTCCATACCGGCAGACCGGGATAATACTCTGTGGCCTGAAATGATCGCCGATGCCAAACCATATATGGACGAGATGGACGGTCTTTATATGTGGGCAGCCGGTCTGGAGGAAGGAGATTACAGAGAAGAAATACAGTCAGAGCTTCTGAAACTTACAGGATTGGAAGAGACATCGGAAGAATTTATCGCTCATCTGGACCAGATGAATAGATGAATATTATGATGTTGGGGTCAAAAGATGCCATACGGATTGTGAAAATACACAAACAGTGCTAATATAACAAATGAGAAAAATAAAAGGTCAGGAGGAAACAGACATGGCAATTTTAGTTACAGGCGGTGCTGGTTATATTGGAAGCCACACAGTAGTAGAGCTGCAGAATGCAGGATATGATGTGGTTGTTCTGGATAACTTAAGCAACGCAAGTGAGAAAGCATTGGACAGAGTGGAGAAGATTACAGGTAAGCCGGTGAAATTCTATAAGGCGGATATTCTGGATCGTGATGCATTAAATCATATTTTTGATAATGAGAATATAGATTCCTGTATTCATTTTGCAGGGTTGAAGGCAGTCGGGGAGTCTGTGGCAAAGCCATGGGAATATTATAACAATAATATCTCTGGTACATTAACTTTGATTGATGTAATGAGACAGCATAATGTGAAAAACATTATTTTTTCATCTTCTGCAACTGTTTATGGAGATCCTGCAGTTATTCCTATTACCGAAGAATGCCCCAAGGGACAGTGCACCAATCCTTATGGATGGACCAAATCTATGCTGGAGCAGATCCTTACAGATGTTCAGAAAGCAGATCCCCAGTGGAATGTGGTCCTTCTCAGGTATTTCAATCCTATCGGCGCACATAAAAGCGGTCTGATCGGTGAGAATCCAAATGGTATTCCCAATAATCTGATGCCTTATATTACTCAGGTTGCTGTGGGCAAACTGAAAGAGCTTGGAGTGTTCGGAAATGATTATGATACTCCTGATGGAACAGGGGTAAGAGATTATATCCATGTTGTTGACCTGGCAAAAGGCCACGTAAAAGCACTTAAGAAATTACAGGATAACTCAGGACTTAGCATCTACAATCTTGGCACTGGAAAAGGATACAGTGTTCTTGACATTGTGAAGAATTTCGAAGAAGCTACCGGTATAAAGATTCCATATGTGATCAAGCCCCGTCGCCCCGGCGATATTGCCACATGCTATTCTGATGCATCCAAAGCTGAGAGAGAGCTTGGATGGAAAGCAGAGAACGGCATTAGAGAGATGTGTGAAGATTCCTGGAGATGGCAGTCAAATAATCCCAACGGTTATGACGATTAACCTGGACTGGTAGCAGAAAAAAATGGCCTCACTGGTATGACCAGTGAGACCGTTTTTTTTTGTCATAGATTCTTTACTGATATTTCCTGGATTTCTCAAACCGGGGCTCGCATGTGAGTTCCACTCCTAATTTGCGAAACTGGAGTACGTCCACCTGCGAGAGAAGAACAGAGGTATGAACCTGGCAGCCTTTTAACCTGGGAATCTGTTCCAGAGCCAGTCTGGCATCTTCATTATCTGCCGCACTGATGGATAACGCAATCAGAGTCTCATCAGAATGAAGCCTTGGGTTTTTGCTTCCAAGGTATTCTGTCTTCAATGCCTGAATGGGTTTTAAGGCTTCCGGAGATATGACATGCTTTTCATGACTTATTCCGGCAAGTTCTTTTAGTGCATTTAAGATTAACGCAGAGGAAGCCCCAAGGAGATCAGAAGTCTTTCCTGTGATGATCCTTCCATCAGGAAGCTCCATAGCCGCAGCAGGTGCGCCTGTTTCTTCAGAACGCTTCAGAGCAGCAGGAACAACTTTCCGGTCTTCTTTTGAAATATGAGCCTGATTCATCAGAAGCTCGATCTTATATACTTCCTCTTCTTTTCCTGTTCCTTCAACCAGCGCATCCATACTCTTGTAATACCTGCGTATGATCTCCTGACAGGCAGCCTCCTGGCAGATCCTGTCATCTGTAATGCAGTTTCCTGCCATATTTACACCCATATCCGTAGGAGATTTGTATGGGCATTCTCCCATGATCTTTTCAAAAATAGCCTGAAGTACAGGGAAGATCTCCACATCACGGTTATAGTTTACGGTTGTTTCTCCGTACGCCTCCAGATGGAAGGGATCGATCATATTAATATCATTCAGATCTGCTGTAGCAGCTTCATAAGCCAGATTTACCGGATGCTTCAGAGGAATGTTCCAGATGGGAAAAGTTTCAAATTTGGCATATCCGGCAGTTACTCCACGTTTATATTCGTGATACAGCTGGGAAAGGCATGTTGCCATTTTTCCGCTTCCCGGACCAGGCGCAGTGACGACCACCAGCGGCCTGGATGTTTCGATATAGTCGTTTTTTACATAACCTTCAACGCTTACGATCAGGGATGTGTTATTGGGATATCCGGGAATCAGATATAGAATATAAACACGGATACCCATATTTTCCAGGCGCTTCTTAAAGGCATCTGCACTTTCCTGACCTGCATACTGGGTAATGCAGACACTTCCCACATACAGCCCCCGCCGGGTAAACGCCTGGATCAGACGCAGCACATCTTCATCATAGGTAATGCCAAGGTCTCCACGGACTTTATTTTTGGCAATGTCTGAGGCACTTATGGCAATAATGATCTCAGCCTGGTCAGAAAGCTGCATAAGCATTCTGAGCTTACTGTCCGGCTGAAAGCCCGGAAGAACTCTGGATGCGTGGTAATCATCAAAAAGCTTGCCTCCAAATTCCAGATATAGTTTGTTGCCAAACTGGCTGATTCTTTCCCGGATATGTTCAGACTGCATTTTTAAATATTTGTCATTATCAAATCCTGTATTCATTTGTTGGTTTCCTTTCCCATCACATGTTTAAAAATGCTTTGCCAATAGTATACTACAAAAAATAAGGTTTGTAATACACAAATTAGTAAAAATTCAGAGTATTTTCTTAATATCCCAGTTGATTTATAAGGAAATTATCTTTATAATAAAAAAGATAACAAGAGGAGGAATAAGATGGATAATATGG
>JAQYGS010000025.1 GCA_028722515.1 Clostridia bacterium
AAGAGAATTGTTCACACCCGATGAAGTCAGAAAGCTGGATAACAAAAAGTGCATTATCTTTATCCGTGGTTTTGATCCTATCATGGATAATAAGTTCATACCATTCAATCATCCGATGTTTAACCAGACAGCAGATGGCAATGGAGAGCCTTATGTTCATCAGATAAGAGGAGCAGATAATCTTATCGGTCCGCCATTTGAGATTCTTTCAGACAAGGCAGTTAAGTATTATGAAAAACTGAAGGATAAGGGCGAGAATGTGTATATTGATTCTCTTACCTATGAGCAGTTTATGATGCTTGGTGATGCGGAATTAAGCAGGAGATTCTCCATGCAGGATGAAGCAGAGCAGAAAGCAAAGATTGACAGGGAACAGGCAAATGAGCTTGAGTATGTCGATGAGTCGCAGAAGTCTGATACTACAGAAAGTGCCAACTCTTCTAATGGAAGTGCTGGTGCTAAGCCTGTAAGGAATCCAGAGAGGGAAAAGCCTAAGTGGGAGGATACTATCACAAACCGAATGCTGCACTGGTCATATACACCAGAGCAGAAAGAGGAAGTGAAGAAAGCTCTTGCTGCAGGTGTTCCAAAGTCAACGATTCTGACGTATTTCTATCCGGAGGTTACTGTGGAGAAGATGAGTTCATATCGAAAGAAGCAGTAAATGTTATCGCATAGGCACAGAAACCGTGGTATAATGTGCCTATGTGAGAAAAATTATTATTTAGAACTTATTTGCTTATATGATAAGCAGAATGGAGGCTTTGCGAGATGAAAGTAATCATTATAAATGGAAGTGCAAGAAAAGGAAACACTCTTACAGCGATTGAGGCTTTTGTAAAAGGAGCATCTGAAAAAAACGAAATTGAAATCATTGAACCTGACAAACTTAATATTGCACCATGCAAGGGCTGTGGTGCCTGTCAATGTTCTAAGGGATGTGTAGATAAGGATGATACAAATCCTACAATTGATAAAATTGCTGCCGCAGATATGATCCTTTTTGCAACACCGGTTTATTGGTGGGGAATGTCAGCACAATTGAAACTTATTATTGATAAGTGTTATTGCCGGGGAATGCAGTTAAAAAATAAAAAAGTTGGCACGATTGTTGTAGGCGGTTCTCCAGTTGACAGTATCCAGTATGAGTTGATTGATAAGCAGTTTGACTGTATGGCAAAATATCTTTCATGGGATTTGCTTTTCCAGAAGTCATATTACGCAACAGCCAGAGATGAACTTGAAAAAAACAAGGATTCCATGAACGAACTTGAGGGGATCGGAAAAAATTTATAAAGCACGTTCCAAATTCCTGTTTGCATATTTCATCAAACGGTACATATTAAAATTAACACAAAGGGAGATGTTAGAATGAAAGCTCATGAATATTGGTCTGTCGGAGCATTGATAACGATGCTAGGAACTTTTTATAGCGGATATAAAGGTTCAAAATCAAGCCATAAATATTTTGCGGCAAGTTCTTTGCTTTGTATGATTATGGCTATTTACACAGGTCATAAGATGATATCTAAAAACAAGAAAACAAAGAAAGAACCAATATCATTAGGAAATGAAGAATAATACAATCAACCTTGTGCCCAGTGGGCACGAAGTTGGCATAGTCACTATGGTGTCAGGAGAAATCCTGGCATCTTTTTTTTATATCTTTTTACACTTCAAAAAATAATTTCAAAAAATTTCTAAAATCATGTCCGATTTTGTCGCTCCCAATACAGAGTATATGGAAGGCAAATTGAAAATCCTCTGATTTCCAAAAATCACAAACGTAAAAGAGGTTCAGACAGTTCTTCCGATTGCACCTTGACAATTGAAGGAGCTGATACATCTTGAGGAACATGCTTACCGGAGATAATCCGGCTCGTGCAGGCGAAGACTCCTACGGGAAGAGCGAAGCAATAATGATACCACCGAAGGGTACAGGACCTCTGCTGAAACAGAGACTGTGACTGTATTTTTACAGCCGGGTTATCTGGAATGATAACGATCAGATGTATATGTACAGACAAAGCCCAAATGTGAATACTTAGATTTTCTTATTTATATTACAGGAGAAATCCTGTAGCAAGTGGGGAATGGTTCGAATCCATTCCTCATTTTTTCGTGCAGAAAATGCACAGATTATTATCCTGTTTGAAATACCAGGGAAGGGTGTTGCAGGAAGAAAGGGAGGACAAAAAGAATGAATACGATTGTTTTAATGGGTAGACTTGCCAGAGATCCAGAAACTAAGCTGACATCTACGCAAAAGGGACAAACCAAAGTATCTAGGTTTCCACTGGTAGTAAAAAGAAATCGCACAAGCAAAGCATTTGTAGTGATGATCACAGCTTATGGAAATAATGCAGAATTTGTGGAGAAATATCTTGAAAAAGGAATTAAGATTGCTCTTTCCGGAGAGTTGGTAATCTCTCAGATCAAAGATGAACAGACTGGAACTGCATCCTATTATACCGAAGTCATTATGGATAATGTAGAGTTTGCAGAAGCCAAAACAAAAAAAGAAGAATCTGACGGATTTCAACCAGCAGAGAAGAGGAAGATTCCATTCGATATACCAGAAGAACTTGAACAAGAAATGCCATTTCGATAGGAGGACAAGATTTATGAGAAAATACTTTTTAGAATTATTTGCAATAGGATTGGTTGATTCAGAAGGAAGAATCAATACAGAACATATGACAAGTGATGCGCTTATGACTGCCATGAAAACAATGGAAGAGCTGACGCAAATGAAAATGGATCGTTTGGTTTTGGAAACAACAATGGAGATGATCTTATGTATGTTTGAGTCATGTGACACAGAGGAATTTACAGAAATATTAGGCAAGCTGCTTGGCGGAAAGCAGACTTCTAAAGTGACAGCTCATTTGGAAGCACTGGAGGAATTGTTGACAGAAGAGGAATATAGTAGTTTCCTTGCAGAATATCTTGGTTATTTAACCGTGAATGTAGCAGAGTTTATTAGGAGCACAATCATTGAAAATGGTTTGATGTTACTTGCCGGTTCAGGAGGAGAAGAGGATGGAGAAGAGGATGGAGAAGACGGATTATAAAATCACAGAGTTTCACAATTCGGAGTTTGGTTCCATCCGTATGATTGAAGATGGAGGCAGACTTTTATTTTCTGGAATTGATGTAGCATTTGCTTTGGGATATGCAAAACCAAGAAATGCGATAAATGTTCATTGCAAGGGGGCCCTGAAACGGGGCGTCCTTACATCAGGTGGGGTACAGCCAATGATTTTTATTCCAGAGGGAGATGTATATCGGCTGATTACAAAAAGTCGTTTAAAGTCAGCACAGAATTTTGAGAAGTGGGTATTTGATGAGGTACTTCCGGCTATTAGGAAAACAGGCGGATATTTAGAGACCGATCTTTTAGACAGGGTAAAAGATAACCCGGAACTTCTTTTGGAATTTGCCGAGAGACTTTTGGCAGAAAACAATCGAAATCGAGAATTGCAAAATCGTGTAAAGGATATGCAGCCAAAAGCAGATTATTATGATCATTTCATGATTACAGGAGAATGCACCAATATTCGAACGACGGCAAAAGAGATTGAATTTCCAGAAAGAAAATTTGTGAAACTTCTTTTAAATAGAGGATTTCTATATAGGAGTCCATCCGGCACGCTGTTACCCTATGCGGTGGAGAAGAACAATGATCTGTTTATTGTAAAAGACTATTTTAACAATGGACATCTTGGTTCACAGACATTGGTTACACCAAAAGGAAAAGAATTTTTTAAAGCGTTGTGTGCGGAGGAAGAGTAAAGAATGAAGGAGGTGGTTGCCATGATTACAGATCTGGACAGCAGTTAAATCGCTGAAAGGAGGGAAAATCATGCAGGAAGAGGTAACTCAGAAAACGGTCACGTTCTGCATTCGGACTACCAAAGTAACAGCAGATTTATTGAAAAAGGTTCTTGCTGCTTATCTGCGTCATCAGAAGCAGAAATCGGTAGAGAAGAAAGCGAAGAAGAATCAGCCGAAACAGGGAAAGGTCACGGTAAAAGAGCTGGCAAAACAAAATGCCGGGATGGTCAATATCGAGATCACAAATAAGAATATCAAGTCCTTTGAACGTTATGCCAGAAAATACGGGATCAATTATGCTTTGAAAAAAGATAAGAGTAAAGATCCACCGATGTATCTGGTGTTTTTTAAAGGACGTGATCAGGATGCCCTCAATGCTGCTTTCCGTGAGTTTTCCCAGAAACAGATTCAAAAAGCGAATAAGCCTTCTATTCACAAGCGTCTTGCAACTTACAGAGCAATGATGCCAAAGAAATCGAAGGACAAAGTAAAGAACCGGCATCAGGAGCAGAGCCGATGAAAAAGCAAATCGGTAAAAATCTGATGCAAAAATGGAAGAATAAGATCAGGGTCAGGCTGTCCGCCCTGGATAAAAAGAAACTGGTTCTTACCAATATCCCATATATCTTAACTGCTTTTTATACAAATCGGGCATCATTTCTTTACAGAAACAGTCTGGGAGAAGATATTGGGAACAAGCTATTATATGCGATGGAACATGCAGACAGGATTCTTACTGGATTGCAGCCAAGTTTTAACTGGCGTGATATGCTGACAGGAATTGTAGCAGCTGTCATTCTGAA
Organism: Clostridia bacterium; assembly: GCA_028722515.1. Taxonomy (GTDB): domain Bacteria; phylum Bacillota; class Clostridia; order Lachnospirales; family Lachnospiraceae; genus Blautia_A. The sequence goes on from JAQYGS010000025.1 coordinate 4,641, forward strand.
ATTACTGGTATGGCAGAAACAGTCAGATGCAAAGAAACTCCGGAAAGGAATCGAGTATGGTTCAGCCAGATGGGGAAACGCTGAGGATATTAAACCTTATATGTCGGAAGATCCCTGGATGAATATTCCATTAACAGCAACAGAAGCATTGACTATGGAAAGTAGACCTAAACAGCCAAAGTATGCAAGAAATAAAAATATAGTGGTCATTGGCGGCAGTGGTTCCGGAAAAACTCGATTTTTCGTTAAGCCGTCAGTCATGCAGATGAACTGTTCCATGGTCATTACAGATCCGAAAGGCACTCTGATCGAGGAGTGCGGGAAGATGTTAGCAAAGGGACCACCTAAGAAAGATAAGAATGGAAATATTATGAAAGATAAATCAGGAAAAGTGGTACACGAACCATATGTGATTAAGGTTCTGAATACTATCAACTTTTCCAAATCGCTTCATTACAATCCATTTGCTTATATACGGTCTGAAAAAGATATCCTGAAGCTGGTTACAACAATTATTGTTAATACCAAAGGCGAAGGGGAAAAAGCTTCCGAAGATTTTTGGGTGAAAGCAGAGAAGCTGTTGTACACGGCATTGATTGCTTTTATCTGGTATGAAGGAGATGAAGAGGAAAAGAATCTGAATACCCTTCTGGATCTTTTGAATGAAAGCGAAACCCGTGAAGAGGATGAAACTTACCAGAATCCAGTGGATATGATGTTCCAGGAACTGGAAGAAAGAGATCCGCAGCACTTTGCGGTCAGACAGTATAAAAAATACAAAATGGCGGCTGGCAAAACAGCCAAAAGTATTCTTATTTCCTGTGGTGCGAGGCTGGCACCATTTGATATAGCAGAACTTCGTGAGATCATGTCTTATGATGAAATGGAACTGGATAAGATTGGGGACAGGAAGACAGCCTTGTTTTTGATTATGTCCGATACAGATACAACCTTTAACTTTGTGATTGCCATGTTACAGTCACAGCTTTTCAATCTGCTTTGTGACAAAGCAGATGATGAATATGGTGGAAGACTGCCAGTTCATGTGCGTGTCATTGCTGATGAGTTTGCCAATATTGGACAAATTCCTCAGTTTGACAAGCTGATTGCAACCATCCGAAGCAGGGAAATCTCTGCTTCTATTATTTTGCAGTCACAGAGTCAGCTAAAGGCAATGTATAAGGATAGTGCAGATACTATTCTGGGTAACTGTGATACCACACTATTTCTTGGAGGAAAAGAGAAAACTACCTTAAAGGAAATGAGCGAGCTTCTGGGTAAGGAAACCATTGACCTGTATAACACTTCGGAGACGAGGAGTAATCAGAAGTCTTTTGGATTGAATTACCAGAAAACAGGTAAACAGCTGATGACTGAAGATGAGATTGCAGTCATGGATGGAGGAAAATGTATCCTGCAGATCCGTGGTGCCAGACCATTTTTCTCGGACAAATATGATATCACGAAACACAAAAACTATCGGCTTCTTGCAGATGAAAACGAGAAGAACCGGTACAAAGTTGAGAAAGAGTTAAATCCGCAGTATACACCGAAATCTGAAGAAGAGGTGGAAGTAATTCATGTAGAACTGTCGGAGTAACCTTGGGAATGAACAGAAAATAATGAGGAAAGGAATAACTGACACTAGGTGCACCGGCTTTTTAGTCGGTGTATTTTCGTTCCCGTAAACACCTGAAAGAAGTCAGTTTTGGTGAATGTATATGGCATTTTTTAGCAGTGCAATTACAACTTTAAAAACTCTTGTAGTCGCAATCGGCGCAGGTCTTGGCGTGTGGGGTGTCGTAAACCTTCTGGAAGGATATGGAAACGACAATCCCGGTGCTAAGAGCCAGGGCATCAAACAGCTGATGGCTGGTGCCGGAATCATGCTGCTGGGAACTACCCTGATTCCACAGCTGGCAACATTGTTCTCTTAAGAGGAGTGGTAGATGAACACCATCATTGAGAGAATTACGGAAGCGATAAAGGATATCCTGATCGGGCTTATCAAGTCCTGTTTGGATAACATGTTCACGTCTGTCAATGAGCAGGTGGGAACCATAGCCGGGCAGGTGGGACAGACACCGCAGGGATGGAATGCCGGAATCTTCAATCTGATCCAGAACATTTCCCAAACGGTGATTGTCCCCATTGCGGGACTGATCATCACATTTGTCCTGTGCTATGAACTGATTACGATGGTAACGCAGAAAAACAATTTCCATGAATTTGAGACTTACAACATTTTCCTCTGGATCTTTAAGGCGTATGTAGCCATTTATCTGGTGACGAATACGTTCAATATCACGATGGCGGTCTTTGACGTTGGCCAGCATGTGGTCAACAATGCCGCCGGAGTAATTTCCGGAAACACAGCAGTGGACGCATCGGAAGCAATCACAAGGATTGTGGATGCACTGGAAGATATGGAACTGGGGGATTTGTTCTTGTTATCCATGGAAACGCTGCTGATCAGTATTACCATGCGGATTCTGTCGATCATTATAACCGTTATTTTATACGGAAGAATGATAGAGATTTACCTTTATACTTCCATAGCACCAATTCCGTTTGCCACCATGACCAATAAGGAATGGGGCAATATCGGAAACAACTATTTAAAAGGCTTGTTCGCACTGGCATTTCAGGGATTCTTCATGATGGTCTGTGTGGGAATTTATGCAGTTTTAGTAAATGCAATGACCATATCCAGTGACCTTCATGCAGCAATGTTTTCAGTAGCGGCTTATACCGTGATTCTTGCATTTTCATTATTCAAGACCGGAAGCCTTAGCAAATCAATATTCAATGCCCATTAGCGGGCAGGAAAGGAGCGCATACCATGGCGTATGTACCAGTACCAAAAGACCTTACCAAGGTCAAAACAAAAGTAGCGTTAAATCTGACAAAACGGCAGCTGATTTTCTTTTCACTTGCCGCAGTAGTGGGAATTCCGTTTTATCTGTTCATGAGAAAACCAATCGGTTCCAGTATCGCAGCCATCCTGATGGTAACGATCATGCTTCCATTTTTCTTCATGGCAATGTATGAAAAAGACGGGCTTCCCTTAGAAAAAGTGGTGGCAAATATCATTCGACAGAAGTTTATCTGTCCGTCAGTAAGACCATATAAGACAGAAAATTTTTATCAGGAGATTTCCACCCTTGTAAAAAAGGAGGGTGTGCCGGATGGCAAAAAAGACAAAGCAGGAGGCTCAGCAGGAGCGTCTGTCCCTGGTGGAAAAAAGAAACCGTCAGGAAAGAAGAAACAAAAAAAGCAGAAAAGAAAGAGAACAGGAAAAGCGTAGGAAGAAGCAGGAACGGGACCGCAGGAAACAGAAAAATATTCCTACAACTGCGCAGCAGAGTATTCCGTATATTCGGATGCTGCAGGATGGTATTTGCCAGGTGACAAAGAACTTTTTCTCCAAGACGATTCAGTTTTATGACATCAACTATCAGCTTGCTTTAAATGAGGATAAGACCACGATATTTGAGAATTACTGTGATTTCTTAAATTACTTTGATTCTTCCATCAGTGTGCAGCTGTCCTTTATCAATCAGCAGGTGGATGTGGCAGAATTTGAGAAAAGCATTGACATTCCTGATCAGAACGATGACTTCAATGCCATTCGTGATGAGTACCGTACTATGTTGAAAAATCAGCTTTCAAAAGGAAATAATGGTCTGGTGAAGACAAAGTATATCACTTTTGGAATCGAAGCAGAAAGCCTGAAGGTGGCAAGACCAAGGCTTGAAAGAATCGAAACAGATATCTTAAACAACTTTAAGGTCCTGGGAGCACAGGCACATTCACTAAATGGTCTGGAAAGGCTGGAGATTCTATATCATGTGTTCAACCAGGATCGGATTGAACCATTTAAGTTCCAGTATAAGATGCTGCCGGAAACCGGATTAAAGACCAAAGATTTTATTGCACCGACTTCCTTTAACTTTTCCAAGAATCAGACATTTATGATGGGAAGAACGATGGGGAGTGTGAGTTACCTGCAGATTCTTGCACCGGAGCTGACAGACCGGATGCTTGCAGACTTCCTGGATGTGGATGACAGCATCAATGTCAACATTCATATCCAGTCCATTGATCAGAGTTCAGCAATCAAAATGATCAAGAGCAAGATTTCAGATCTGGATAAGATGAAGATTGAAGAGCAGAAACGGGCGGTACGTTCCGGTTATGATATGGACGTGCTTCCATCAGACCTTGTAACCTATGGAGAAGAGGCGAAGAACCTGTTGGAAGATCTGCAGTCCAGAAATGAGAGAATGTTCCTTGTGACATTTCTGGTAATGAATACCGCAAAGAAGCGTCAGAAGCTGGATAATAATATTTTCCAGGTGCAGGGAATTGCACAGAAATATAACTGTTCTTTAAAACAACTGGATTATCAGCAGGAAGCAGCACTCATGTCCTGTATTCCACTGGGAGTCAATCGAATTGAAATTCAGAGAGGGCTTACCACATCTTCAACAGCGATCTTCGTGCCATTTACGACACAGGAACTGTTTCAGGAAGGGGAAGCTCTTTATTATGGATTAAATGCATTATCCAACAACATGATCATGGTTGATCGGAAACGTCTGAAGAACCCGAATGGACTGATTCTTGGTACACCTGGTTCCGGTAAGTCCTTCTCAGCAAAGAGGGAAATTACAAACTGCTTCCTGATTACGGAAGACGATATCATTGTCTGTGATCCAGAAGCCGAATATTCGGCACTTGTGCAGGCACTGCATGGGCAGGTAGTTCGGGTTTCGCCAGTATCTGACCAGTATATCAATCCAATGGATCTGAACCTGAACTATTCCGAGGAAGATAATCCACTGTCACTGAAAGCAGATTTTATTCTGTCTTTGTGTGAGCTGATTGTTGGAGGAAAGAATGGACTGGAGCCGGTAGAAAAGACCATCATTGACCGCTGTGTACGGTTAGTATATCAGGAATATCTTGCCGATCCAGTGCCGGAGAAGATGCCAATCCTGGAGGATTTATATAACCTTCTGAGAAAACAGGAAGAGCCGGAAGCACAGCGACTGGCCACTTCGTTGGAAATCTATGTTACAGGTTCTCTGAATGTATTTAATCATCAGACAAACGTGGATATCAATAACCGCATTGTCTGTTTTGATATCAAGGAGCTTGGTAAGCAGTTGAAAAAGATCGGGATGCTTGTAATCCAGGATCAGGTCTGGAACAGGGTAACGATGAACCGTTCTGCCCATAAGTCCACCAGATACTATGTGGATGAGTTCCATCTTCTCTTAAAAGAGGAACAGACTGCAGCTTATAGTGTGGAGATCTGGAAGCGATTCCGTAAATGGGGTGGTATTCCAACTGGCATCACTCAGAATATTAAGGATTTGCTGTCTTCCAGGGAAATCGAGAATATATTTGAAAATTCAGATTTTATTTATATGCTGAACCAGGCTTCCGGAGACAGGCAGATTCTGGCAAAACAGCTGAATATCTCACCAACCCAGCTGTCCTATGTAACCAACAGTAATGAGGGTGAAGGACTTCTGTTTTATGGAAATGTCATTATCCCATTTGTAGACAGATTCCCGAAGAATTCCCTCTATAAAATCATGACAACCCGCTTGGAGGAGACTTCTGAAGCAGGTTAAAACAAAGGAGAAAACAATGTTACGAGCAATTTCATATGTATTAACTTTTAGTGGCGGTGCTGTTTTTGGCATCGCTTTTCTCTGTTTATTACAGGCAGGGAAAGGGTATCCGAAGAAGGAGGAGTAATCAGTGGCAGAACAGAGAATGAAAGTCAGGGACAAGAAAGTCCAGAAGATGACCAAGGATGGTCTGGTGGAAGAAAACCTGACAGATAAATCTTCTGTTCGTGTCAGTAACCGTGTCGGTGATGTGCAGATGGGAAGAAAACAGGGGGAAAAAGAAGAAAACCTTGTGGATAAGTCTCCCCGCCAGTCTGAACGGAGTGGGAAAAATATTCGACCCTCTGTGCAAAAATCCAGAGATGCACCGGAACTGATACGGACAGAGAAGCAAAGTGAGGATTTTGGACAGAGTAGTAAACAGCAAAATAGAAAAAGAATCCGTGCTGAAGTCGGAAAAGAATCCAGACTTGCAGAAGA
>JAQYGS010000026.1 GCA_028722515.1 Clostridia bacterium
ATTCATCTATAGATATGTCATATACAACATCTGAAGAAATTGCCATATATTCCTGTGCCACTTTTGAATGGCCTAATCCATATAATGCAGCTGAAAATAACAGAAGTGGTACAAGAATGATCATACCAAATCCAACAATAATCCTGGTTTTTAATTTCATGGAAATCCGTCCTTTACCCGGTTTATCTTTTACTTTTAAGTAATTATAACATAAAGTCTGTTAGTCATATCTAAATTTTCTATAAAACTTCTTTGATGCAAAAAAAACTGTTCTGCATTTTCATCATACAGAACAGCTCTTTAAATTTTATTTTTTGTTATGCAAGATATTTCTTAAGATCTTCAACTTTATCAAGATGCTCCCAGGGAAGATCAACATCCGTACGTCCAAAATGTCCATAAGCTGCTGTCTGTTTATATATTGGACGTCTCAGATCAAGCATTTTAATAATTCCGGCAGGACGAAGATCAAAATTTTCACGAATGATTTCAACCAGTCTGGAATCAGAAAGTTTCCCTGTACCAAATGTATCTACATGAATAGATGTTGGATGAGCAACACCAATTGCATAAGAAAGCTGGATTTCGCATTTATCTGCAAGACCTGCAGCTACGATATTTTTAGCAACATAACGTGCAGCATAAGCTGCAGAACGATCAACCTTAGTACAGTCTTTACCGGAAAAAGCTCCGCCACCATGGCGTCCTGCTCCACCGTAAGTATCCACAATAATCTTACGTCCTGTAAGGCCACTGTCACCATGTGGTCCGCCAATTACAAACCGTCCGGTAGGATTTATAAAATACTTTGTATTTTCATCCACCATATCAGCAGGAATTATCTCATCAAACACATATTTCTTAATGTCCTTATGAATCTGCTCCTGAGTTACTTCAGGGTCATGCTGGGTAGAACATACAACTGTATCAATACGAACTGGCTTTCCTTCTTCATTGTATTCCACTGTAACCTGAGTTTTTCCGTCAGGTCTGAGATATTTCAAAGTTCCATCCTTACGGACTTTAGCCAGCTGTCTGGCAAGTTTATGAGCCATATTGATCGCATAAGGCATATACTCTTCTGTTTCATTGGAAGCATATCCGAACTGGATTCCCTGATCTCCGGCACCAATATCATCAATTTCTTCCTCTCCCATCTTGACTTCAAGAGCTTTGTCCACACCAAGTGCGATATCTGCAGACTGTTCATCAATAGCTGTGATCACAGCACATGTATCTGCATCAAATCCATATTTTCCACGGGTGTATCCTATCTCACGTATGGTATCTCTTACAATTTTCTGGATATCCACATAAGCATTTGTTGTAATTTCTCCCATTACAAGAACCAGACCTGTTGTCGTTGCTGTCTCACAGGCTACACGGCTCATAGGATCTTTTTCAATCAATGCGTCAAGAATGGCATCAGAAATAGCATCACACATTTTATCCGGATGTCCTTCAGTTACAGATTCAGAAGTGAATAATATTTTTTCCATTTTGATCTCCTTTTTTATAATGGGTTAACAAAAAGAAACAGCCCGAAATAATCGGACTGTCTGAATGCGTTCACAGTCCTCTTATTGTTCGATTGCTCGCTCAGGTTGGCACCTTCCTCCGCAAAAAGGGGTTGCCGTGGCTTCACAGATCCTTTGTACCTCCACCACTCTGAATAAAAGGCTATTGCTTATTATTAACTTAATTATTAACTGCATAAATACAATATACTGAACATCATAAAATGTCAAGCATATTTTTATATTATCCTACACGAAGACGGAATTTCTGAATTTCCTTCTCACTGGATACTTTTTCTATTTCTGCACCCAGGGATCTGAGTTTTTCCTCAAAATTCTCATATCCTCTCTGAATATAAACAATATCATCTACTATTGTAATGCCTTCTGCAGCAAGTCCTGCAATTACAAGTGCTGCTCCGGCTCTTAAATCCGGTGCACTGACTCTGGCACCTGTAAGTTTCTTAACACCATCAATAATAGCGGAATTACCTTCTACTTTAATATTGGCTCCCATTCGTGAAAGCTCATCTGCATATTTAAAACGGTTTTCAAATATACTTTCCGTTACAATACTTGTCCCTTCCGCAAGAGAAAGGGTAACTGCTATCTGAGGCTGCATATCTGTCGGATATCCGGGATATGGAAGAGTTTTAACATGTGTACGGTGAAGTCTTCCTGTGGAACGCACACGGACAGCATCATCAAATTCTTCAACTTCACATCCTATTTCTTCAAGTTTGGCTGTAGTAGCTTCCAGATGTTTGGGGATTACATTTTTTACCGTTACATCTCCTCCGGTAGCAGCTGCCGCAAACATAAATGTCCCGGCTTCAATCTGGTCAGGAATAATGGAATATTCAGTACGATGAAGTTTCTCTACCCCTTTAATTCTTATAACATCTGTTCCGGCGCCCTTAATATTGGCTCCCATACTGTTTAGAAAATTAGCTACATCAACTACATGAGGTTCTCTTGCAGCATTTTCAATAATTGTACGTCCCTGTGCCAGAGAAGCTGCCATCATAATATTGATTGTGGCGCCTACAGACACAACATCAAGAAAAATGTGACTGCCATGGAGATTTTTTGCATTAGCAACTATTGCACCATGTAAAATATCAACTTCTGCACCGAGTGCACGAAATCCTTTCAGATGCTGATCAATAGGACGGCTTCCTATATTGCATCCTCCCGGCAATGGTACCTCCGCATGTTTATATTTACCAAGCAGTGCTCCAAGAAGATAATATGATGCACGAATCTTCTTGATATATTCATAATCAACACTTACTTCGCCAATTGTTGAACCATTGATCTTTACCGTAGATTTATTGATACGGTCTACCTGAGCTCCTATACCTGATATTGCTTCAAGCAGAACATTAATATCTCTTACATCAGGAAGATTCTCAATAAGAATTGTTTCATCAGTCATAATTGCAGCTGCAAGAATAGCCAGTGCTGCATTCTTGGCACCTGCTATCTCAACTTCACCAATTAACGGATGCCCGCCTTTAATTACATACTGTTCCATAACACACCTCTATAATTATTTTATCCGACTCTTTAATTCACATTAACAGTTTCTGTTATGTATTATTTCCAAAACTGCCTGCAGACTTTCTTCCAAATCTTTCCCCTCTTCATTGACTGTTAAATCCGCATATTTTTCATATAAAGGAGTTCTCTCTTTAAATAAATCTTCAAGAGTCTGACCTTCCTTTAATAAAACGCCTCGTCCCCTCAAATTTCCGAGTCGTTTTGAAAGCGATTCCAAAGATAATTTAAGATATACTACCTTACCAATGGATTTCAAATGTTTCATTGCCTCATCACAATAGATCACACTTCCTCCTGGTGCGATCACTGTATCTGTCACATTAATAGATGAATTTACCCGGTTCTCAATCTCCTTGAATCTTTCAATACCATCCTGTTCAATAATCTCAGACAGAGTTCTTTTTTCCTGTTTCTGTATGAGAAGATCAGAATCCAGAAACTGATACCTTAAAACCTTGGCCAGAATTACTCCAATTGTACTTTTACCTGATCCGGGCATACCGATCAATGTTACATTATTCATCTTGGTTTCCTTTCATTGTATCACATATTATTTATAACTGCAAACTTTAATGTTTTTTCTTTACACTGTATCCAAACTTTCCCAGACTTTTTCCCAATCCATAATATTCCCCATGAGAATATACAAGCGGTTTAGCCTGATTTAAATGGAATTTTTTATTATTGTCAATATATGATTGATCAGCATGAACTGCCAGAACATTTGCAAGGAACATATCGTGAGAACCTAATTCAATAATCTGCTTCACTCTGCATTCTATATTTACCGGAGATTCTGCGATCAATGGCGCTTTTATATAATCCGCTTTTTCACGGGTAAGATTTAATTCTCTAAATTTATCAACATCACGTCCGGAGATTACGCCACAGTAATCCGTTGCATAAGCAAGTTTCTCTGTAGTCAGATTAATCACAAATTCTCCTGTTTTTTTAAGCATTTCATAGGAATATCGAGAAGGACGTACAGATATGGAAACCATAGGCGGATTTGTACATACAGTTCCAGCCCATGCAACTGTGAACACATTATCCCGTCCATTCCCATCTGTGACACTTACCAAAACTGCCGGAAGGGGATAAAGCATATTTCCTGCTTTCCATGTTTCTTTTGACATTTTTATTTACCCTTCATTAATTATAATCATTCAGCCCTGCCTGTGCAGCTTCCATTAAAGCAGGTATAAGCTGTTTTTTACGGGAAACCACACCCTTCAGTATAAATGATCCATCCGAAGGATCCATATGGAATGCTGTCTTTGCCATATCTTCGCTTCCCTCTCCATAATAAAGCAGTTCCGTAGATTCTTCAATGATATTAGTTAACATGAAATAAACCCTGGTCACACCATGACGACCACATTCACTTACCATGAAGGGAACCAGACGTTCCTTTATTTCTGCCAGTTCTTCACTGTCCATAGAACTAATCTGCCCCACTCCAAAATTAATATCCCCTTCAGCAATGAATTTTTTATAATCCTGATAAAAAATTTCCTCCGGTGATTTATCTTTCAGATTACTTCCTGCCTTAAACATTTCTTTTGCAAATTTTTCAATATCAATTCCCGCGATTAAAGCCAGCGCTCCAGCAGCCATTTTATCAGATAAAGTACATGTTGGAGAACGGAACATTAATGTATCAGAAATAATTGCAGCACAAAGAAGTCCTGCAATACAAGGTGAAATCTCAAGTCTCTGTTCCCCATACATCTGATAAAGTATGGTAGCTGTACATCCAACCGGCTGATTTCTAAAAGATACAGGAGTCATTGTTTCAAGAGAACCCAGTTTATGATGGTCTATGATTTCCACTATTTCTGCTTTTTCAATATTATCTACTGCCTGGTTTTTTTCATTATGATCAACCAGGGCAACTTTCTTTTTATGCATATCAAGAAAATTTCTTCTGGATATGGTTCCAATGCATTTTCCTTTTTTATTTATTACAGGAAATGCACGATGACGATGTCTGATCATTTCATTTTGAATATCATCCGTATAGTCTTCTGTACTGAATGTTACAAGATTCTCTGTTTTCATAATATACCTTACAGGTATACTCTGATTGATCAGCCTGGATATGGTAAAAGTATCATAAGGAGACATTATGATCACAATATCTTTTTCATGTGCAAGTTTTATCACTTTATCTGAAACTTTAATTCCCATTCCCACAATAATACAACTTGCATTCTGAGAAATTGCTTCCAGATGATCTTCTTCCCTGTCACCCATTATGATAAGGTCATTTTCTTCAATAAAGTCTTTCAGCATATGTGGATTAGCCGTGGCTACAAGAACTTTTCCCTTAACAAAATATCCATGCTCATTTCCTTCTATAACAGTTCCTCCTATTGTCTCCGCAATTCTTTTATACTGCGTTCTTGCTCTTGAAAGCAGGTAACTGTCCGTAGTATCCATATAAGTTTTTGCAATATCTCCGATGGTGATCAATCCTTCCAGTTTACCCTCACTGTCCTTAATTGGAAGAGATACGATACTTTTTTCCATCATAAGATCCCAGGCATTTTTTAAAGACATATTTTTATCGGCATCCGGACTGATACGTATATCCATATCTTTTACCTGTGTACCAATATTGGAAAGATAGCCCGGAGGCTGCATACCAAAACGATTCAGTACATATTCTGTTTCCTCATTGATCTGTCCTGCACGTTTTGCAATATATTTTACATTCTGTGATGTTCTGTTTTTTATATCTGCATATGCGATTGCTGAACAGATAGAATCTGTATCCGGATTTTTATGTCCTATTACAAACACTTTTTCCTGATTTTTCATATAACACGATCCTCAATTATTAATTCAATTTAATATTTGCAAAAAGGGAGCCAAGGGATGTAGTTGCCTGTTCTTTTGAATCGGGAAGCTCGACAACCTCTTCTTCAATTTCCTTGGCCATCATATCCTGAGCTTCTTTGATACTGAGACTTAATTTACCGTCTTTAACTGCAATAACCTTCACTTTTACCTTATCACCTACATTAAGTACTTCTGAAGGTTTTCTTATTCTTTTTTCACAGATCTGTGAAATATGAACAAGTCCGGAAATACCATTTCCAAGATCAACAAATGCTCCATATGGCTGAAGACTTTCCACTACTCCTTCTGTTACAAATCCCACCTGGACATTTGATATCTTATTTTTCTTTTCTTCTTCTGCTTTTTCCCTTAACAGCTCTTTTGCTGAAAGAATAAGTCTGTTCTTTTCCTTATCTGCATCTATAACCTGAACCTTAACAGGTTTATTCAGATAATCATTTGTGTCTTCCACATAATTCAAATCAAGTTTCGATGCAGGAATAAATCCACGGATTCCTTCAACATAAGCGATCACGCCTCCATTTACGATTCCCTTTACAGTAACATCAATGGCATCTTGTGATTCCTTTAATTCTTTAATCTTATCCCATGCAAGAACATCATTTGCTTCTACTCTGGACAATAAAATATTACCATTCCCGTCATCCGTCTTTATAACAGTAGCAGAAATCTCATCTCCCACATTTACCTCTTCTTTAAGAGAAAAACCAGGTTCTCTGGAATACTCTTCTGCGGGAATGATCCCCTCTGTATAATATTTAAGGTCAACGACAACCTCTTTTTCATCAACATTAATTACAGTTCCCGTTATTATATCTCCCTCTTCAATTTTCTTAAAGGAAGCTTCCAGCTCCGATTCATAATCTTTCATTGATTCTGCCATAACAATCTCTCCTATCCAAAAAATTCTTATACAACAAGACTTTTTTGGAAACATTATATCACACAGGAAGAAAGAATGGTAATCTGTATTTCTAAAAAAATATTTTTTCTCATTCAATTTTATTTGCAATATGATATAATAAAAATATATGATACCAGGGTCAAAAGGTCATAAACCACATTGTGCTTGCACATAAGTGGTTTTATGACTTGTTGACCCGCCCCAAATGAGGATAAAAGTGGGACGTATGTCCCACGATATCCGAATTCGGGGCAGGATTGTGGGAG
>JAQYGS010000027.1 GCA_028722515.1 Clostridia bacterium
TTCTGAATTATCCGTCATAAACAGCAATTCGCACTGACTTATATATCAATGTCTATGAAGCGAACAATTTATCGAACATTCAGCTTAATGGCATTGCCTGATATGGCTCGAGCTGATTGAGGTAGACGATGAGTGAAAAAATCTGGTCAGATGACGCTTGGGAAGATTACCTCTACTGGCAGCCTCAGGACAAAAAGACGCTGAAGCGCATTAATCAGCTTATTTCTGATGCCAGACCCCGAGAGGTTTCAGATAATTTCTACCTCCCGCCCATACTTTTTTCCAAATTCTATCGTACTCAGTGCACCACTCCCTTTGCCAGGAGCTACAGCAATGATTTTATCTGACCAGGCACTTATGATACGATTTCTACGAGGAAATGAATATCTTGATGGACGGGTTCCCGGAGGATATTCTGAAATGAGAAGTCCTCTCTCCTCAATACATTCCATGAGTTTTTTATGTTCACTTGGATAGCAGATATCCAGACCATTTCCTGCAACAGCCACAGTAAATCCTCCCAGGTTCAGGCAGGCAGTATGCGCATAACTGTCTATTCCTTTAGCCATCCCACTAATTACAGTATATCCATTTCCAGAGTATTCCTCTGCAAGGGAAACTGCCCTTCTTTTGGCTTCCTGACAGCATCTTCTTGCACCTACAATTCCTACGGTCTTTTCCATCTCTTTGAAACAACCCTTAAAGTATAGAACTGCCGGTGCATCCTCCGGTATCTTTGCCCTATCCGGATAGCGGGGATCATCCAGACATAATATCCCTATTTCTTTTTTATTACATTCTTTCAGAATCTTCTCAGGTAATTCCAGGGATCTATGGGATATGATGCTCTCCCGCTGTTTGTATGAAATTCCTGAAATACTATGTAGCTGTTCCATATTTGCACAATAAATTGCTTCCGGACTGCCAAGTTCAGTTAATAAGCGTTTGACAGTTACCGGTCCTACAAATGGAATCTGGCTTAACCATACCCAATATATCATTGTTTTACCACCACCATTTTAGAATTGCTCCTGTCCAGCTCCCTGCAGGCCAGAACCTTCTTAATATCCTTAAGCCGTATTGCTTCCACTCCATCCAGATCTGCACTTGTTCTGGCAAGCCGTAACAGTTTATGGATCACTCTTGCACTGTATCCATATTTTTCACTTGTTTCCTTTAATAATGTCAATGACTCTTTATCAAGGACACAGTATTTTTGAATCAATGCAGTGGTCATCTGGGCATTGCAGTTGATGCCTGGTTCTTTTGCATACCGGTTCTGCTGTATTTTTCTGGCTTGTTCTACCTTTTTCCGCAATTCTCCAGATGAACAGCCCGGTTTTTTATCCTCCATGGAAAAAAAGTCCACGGGATGAACTTCTTTCTGAATGTCAATCCTGTCCATAATAGGACCTGATATTTTGCCTCTGTATTTAATGATCTCATAGTCAGTACACCTGCACTTTGATCCAGGATAATAACCACACGGACAAGGATTCATAGCTGCAATCAGCATAAAATTTGATGGAAATGTATGGGAACCATTTACTCTGGAAATGGAAACTTTCTTATCTTCAATAGGCTGTCGCAAGGCATCAAGCGTCCTTCTCGGGAATTCTGCCAGTTCATCCAGAAACAACACTCCATTATGAGCAAGGGATACTTCGCCGGGCATAGCATTGACACCACCGCCAACCAGTGCATTTAAAGATGCATTATGATGAGGTGCACGGAATGGCCTGCATTTAATTAAAGAATGGCCATTCGGCAATAATCCTGAGATACTGTATATCTTTGTCACTTCAAGGCACTCTTCTTCTGTCATTTCGGGTAGAATTGATGGAATCCGCTGTGCAATCATTGTTTTTCCACAGCCTGGTTCTCCAATCATAAGCATGTTATGGCCTCCTGCCGCAGCCAGAACTACTGCATCAATCAGTTCATCCTGGCCTTTGACATCTGAAAAATCAAGAGGATGTTCTGGAACAGCCTGAAAATTATCTGTTTCCTGCTGATCCATATTTGCACAGATCTGCCTTCCTTCAAGATAATGAATCACTTCTCCCAGATCATGAAAACCCAGAACCTCAATTCCATGCACCAGTCTGGCTTCCTTTAAGTTTGAAATTGGTATGATTATTTTCTTTAATCCACTTTTCTGTGCCGCTATGATCATTGGCAGAATCCCTCGGCAGGCCCTGAGTGTTCCGTCCAGTGACAGTTCTCCGATAAATCCGTAATCTCCCAGATTCTTTGCCCCAATATCTCCACTCTGCTGGAGAACCCCAATGGCCATTGCCAGATCAAAATGAGATCCACTTTTCTTCTTATCACTTGGAGCCAGACTGATGATCACACGTTTCCGGGGAAAGACATACCCGCTTTCATCTATAGCCGCCTGTATTCTTTCTGCAGCCTCTTTTACTGCAAGATCTCCCAGACCAATGATTGAGATCATCGGCTGTCCTTCAAGAGTCTTTGTTTCTATATCAACTGCATATCCATCAATTCCCTGTATCGCAAAACTTCTTACCATGGTAGCCATAAATCATCTTCTCCTATAATTTTCCTGATTTCCTGTTCCTGTATCACATATTTATGTCCGGTGTCCTCCACAAACTCCTGATATCGTATCGTACTGTTTACTGGAAAATAAGCCAGTGTTTTCTTTCGTTCTGTGATCCCGTCATCTGCCAGCCCAATCATAGTCCGGTAACTGCTCCATTGATAGTTTACCGGATGTTCTGCCATCCCGGCTTTTACCGGATTCAGATGAATATAGCGGCTTGTCTGTAAAAAATAGCCATCATCTTTTACCAGGCAGGATTTATAACGTCCCTCGAAGAGATGTCCCTGATGATTGTACTTTCCGTTAAAATAAACTGCATAACAGCCTGAGAGATATTTCATCAGTTTTCCTGGTTCAACATCACTGGTTTCCAACAGCATATGGATATGGTTTGTCATCAGGCAGTATGCGTGAAGTACACACCGGTATTTTCTCAGTGAACTTTTCAGCAGTTCCAGATATACCTGACGGTCCAGATCATCTGTAAAAATCTCTTTTCGTCTTATTCCTCTGGTCATCAGATGATAGGTTGCACCCGGAAACCAGACTCTTTCTTTTCTTGCTATATATTTTCCCTCTTTCTCATTATTATTAATTATAACATTATCATTAATGATATTTATACGGAAATCAGGGATTTTCATCCCTTCTGCGTTTCTCCTGACTTTACTCTTTTATCTGCTCATTATCGCATAGTTGGATCTCGATATGTTTTCCCAGTGCATCCGCATATTTCTCAAGGACAATCAGAGTAGGAACTCTGGAACCGCTCTCAAACCGTGCCAGATTCGGCGGTAAAATACCAGTGATATCCGCTATCTCCTGCTGGGTCATCTTCTGATTATGTCTTTCCTCTACCAGTTGTTTAATAATCTCTGAAGAGCTATGCTGCACTCTTTCCTGAATTTTCTCTGCATATATGGCAATCCTCTTTCTCCTGGCATCCCGTTCAGCCATATATCCTTCCCTGTTCGACTGATTTTCTCTTTGACTATTCATTTACAGCTCTTCCTTTTTATTTTTTCAGATTATATCATTTATGATATGGTTCTGCAACACCTTATGACGACTTTATATATTTTTTATTCTGTTTAACATTTTATTAATTGAATATTCATTTGAAGT
>JAQYGS010000028.1 GCA_028722515.1 Clostridia bacterium
GACAGTGTTTTTACGGATTTATTTTATGCAGACAGGGATGCAAAAGTCAACCTGCTCAGCCTGTACAATGCCCTGTACGGGACCGAATATACTGATCCGAATCTGATCCAGAAAGTCCGGCTGGAAGATGTTATCTTTAAGAATTTTAAGAACGACATTGCCTTTATGGTAAATAACCGGCGAATCATAATGGGGGAACACCAGAGCACGATCAATTACAACATGCCCCTGAGGAACCTGATGTATTTCGGCCGGGAAATGGAGAAAGCAGTTCCGGCCGAGGACCGTTACAAAAGGAATCTGATCAAAATCCCAACTCCGGATTTTATCACCTTCTACATCGGAAAGGAAGAATATCCTTTAGAACAGATACTGAAGCTGTCGGATGCCTTTGTGGAGCAGACAGAAGTACCATCCCTAGAGCTAAAGACCAGGGTTATCAATATCAATTATGATAAACAGCATAAGATACTGGAAGACTGCAGGATTCTCGGGGATTACAGCCAGTTTATAGAGATCGCCAGAGAACAGGGAAACGATAAGACCGGACTTGAGAAAGCAGTAAAAACCTGCATAAGCAAAGGTATTTTAAAAGATTATCTTGAAAGAAAATCATCAGAGGTGATCAATATGTTAATGGTAGAATATGATTACGATACGGATATCAGGGTCCAGAGAGAAGAAGCCTTGGAAGAAGGCATGAAACAAGGCATGGAAAAGGGCGTAAAACAGGGCATGGAAAAGGGTATGAAACAAGAAATGAGGAAAGGTATAGCAGCTCTTATTTCCACGTGTCAGGATTTTGAAAAAGACAGAAGTGAAACCCGTGCATGCCTGAAGAGAAAATACTCCCTTTCAGATAAGGACGCAGATTCTTATATGGATGAGTTCTGGAGGAAATAGAATTGTAGGAGCTGACTATCAAAAACACCTCTCCGGATGGTCCGGTTTGCTTGACCGTACCATTCGGGAGGGAAAAGCTGTTGCATCATAAAAAATTATTTGAAATAGATTTCTGAATTTACACTATAAATTTTGGTAGATGTTGATTTAGATGCATTAACCTCTATATGGTAATTCTTTGTTTTATACTTTGAATTGAGGGTAAAATCTTCTGGATTAAGGTAAGGAAGATCCCGTACCCAATCACCGTTTTTGTCAACAAGGTGAAAGCTTATATTCCAACCCTTTTTCGCCTTAAAGGTAATCTTATTGTGGCCTTTGCAGAATTTGTTGTAACTTAATTTTACAACATCGTCTTTCTTCAACTTGCTTCCTGAGATAGTTGTTTTTCCTGTTTTCGAATTTGTTATTGTAATGGAAGATATAGGATTGTCATATTTGTATACAATAAACTTATCTATATATTTATTTGTAATTTTCCCATCTTTGGATGTAATCTTAAGAGTCAATGTAGTTTCGCCGGGTTTCAACGGAGTGAAATAGAACTCATAAAGCTCGTTGCCATTGCTCAGAGGACTCACTAATTTATTTGCTTTTACAATTCCCTTTTTAGAAAAAGATATTTTTATTTTATCTCCTTTGCGTGCTCTTCCAATCCAATACCGTTCAGGTTTAGCGTGAATCTGGGCATATAATGTTTTTGGATATTCTGATTTATATACCTGTTCTTTGGCAGATACTGGAACAGAAGTAAATAACATAACGCAAGCAGTGAAAAATATTATAAGTTTTTTAAAATTTTATTCATACGCATTTCCCCTTTTATTCAAAAAATATTTGATCTCAACAGCTTTTCTTCTGGATTATTATGGCACAATGGGATAGTTTTCTCAACTTAGATCCCTTTTCTGAAGAGCATATAGGAATATCCAATGGGAATTACGACAGACAACAGGATCGCTGCAATAAGAATCCAGTCTATACGCAGAAAACTGTTCAGAATCAGAATGATTCCTGCAATGATCCAAAGCCAGGAAGCCATTCTGTGGGTTCTGTTCCAGTTCTCTTCACTATTGAGCGTCCATGGAAGCTTAATGCCTACTGTGTAATTCTGTTTTACTTTGTGCATATAATTTCCAATTAATATGAACATAGCCCCACCCAGGATATACATACAGGTTCCTATATTGATTTTCATTCCCAGAGCTATTCCATAACAGGACAGACAGGTAACGCAGGAAACAGCCGGAATAATCCAGAGAATCCATGTGAAAAATTTCTCATTAATATTTTTCTTCTTAGGATCCGCAGAGATCAGGAAGAAGCTGAAGAGCTGGGCAGCTGCCAGAAACAGCGGAAGACCGAATACGGCAAAGGGCTTACTGCTCCAGCCGTTTGCTGTATTGTCAGATCCGAAATGGGTGGCAATGGTATCCGGCAGCTTGTCCCATAGAAGAATCCCTGCCAGCATAGGCAGCAATGTTACCATGCAGGTAATGATCAGTGTTCGTTTATAGTTCTTCTTCATTATTTTTCCCTCCCCTGAGGTCTGTGAGCCAAAGCAGGATCTCGTCTACAACACTTGTGTTCAGTTCATAATAAACAAAATTCTTTACTTTCGTTTCCCACACCAGATCTGCCTTCTTCAGCACATTTAAATGATAGGAAATGGTTGCCCCGGTCATATTGAAATGGCTTCCAATCTCCCCGGCAGAAAGCTTGCCGTTTTTTAACAGCTGAAGAATTTCTCTGCGACAGGGATCAGCCAGTGCTTTAAATGTTTCAGCAAAGGACATACACCCACCTCTTTATAAAGTATTTAGAAGTTTATCTAAATACATTATAACTTATAACCGGGAATTGTCAAGAAAAAAGGAGCCGGAAGATGATTTCTCATTTCCGGCATCCAGACGATTGATCATTGGGATTTACCATGGTCTCAAAGTGGATATTTAAATGTTATGTATAATATTCTACCTGTGATTTTATTTGGAAGTCATATACTTTTCAGCTACGTTCAGAACATATTTCTGGCAATCTTCACCTGTACCAGGATCAAATTCTTCATCATGAAGTCCTGTATTGGACAGAATACGAATGGCAATAAATGGGATTCCGTAACTTGTGCAGATCTGTGCTGCAATATTGGATTCCATTTCCTCGCAGGAAGATCCTGTCAGTTCATGAAGGAAAAGCATACGGTCTGCCTGATTATTCCACTCATCACTGGTGGAGATTACACCTTCTACAATCTGGCCGTCTGTATAAGTATCTTTTACCTCCTGTGCGGCTTTTAACAGAGATTCGTCACATGGATAGGAAGTTTTCTGTGTAAATTCACCGGCACTTGCATCATAGCTGTATACACCCTGCATTTCAATTGCTTTATAGTCAACACCCTCACCCTCTGCTGAAGGTGTACTTTTCCATGCGTTTCCTGCTTCGGTAGTTTTACCGATTACGATATCACCAGTATGGAGCTCTGGATCATGGCCACCGCTTGTTCCCTGATTGATCACTGCACATGGATGAAATTTCTCAATTGCAAGGGCTGTGGAAGCAGCAGCGTTTGCTTCTCCCTGTTCTGTTCTGAGAACAACAACAGGAAAATCTTTATATGTTCCGGACACACAGTAAAATGGTCCCACATAGGATTCCTCTGCATTCTCAAGAGCATTCATCATATAGGAAGTTTCCATTTCCATGGCGCCCTCTAAAAGAATAGGACCATCGGGATCAAAACAGTCTGTGAGATAACCGGTAGTCTTGGAATCGTCGGTTTCAGCAGCTTCCGTGGTCTCGGTTTCAGCAGTTTCGGTAGTCTCAGCTTCTGTGGTTTCTTCTGCAAATGCAAGGCTGCTTACTGAGAATACCATACTAACAGATAAAAGACATGCTACTAATGTTTTTTTCATAATAATTCCTCCCTGGTGATTTTTTTATTGAATAATATTACTCGTTGATTATGCTTTTGTCAAGAATTCAGGTTGTGTCACACACAGGTGTTGCATACACAATTCAGAAACATTATAATAAATACAGATTAAAAAACTGAAAACCCAGTCTGCCCTTAATAATTTCAGGCAGTATATCATGCTGAGCCCCAGGCCATTGGCTGAATATATGGGTTTCACAGAACAGCAGTCACAGGATCTGTTTGATGCAGCACTTAATATGGATGAGGAAAAAGTTGCTGCAGATAAGGATTGACAGGAGGAAAATTAAAAAAACTTTACGATGAAATATCATTTTATTATTAATTCAAAGGCCTCCTCTGGTAAGGGGAGAAAGATATGGAAACAGGTACATAGAATTCTTGAAGAAGAAAACGCAGATTATCTGGCATATTTTCCGAAAAGCAAAAGAGAAACAGTGGCTCTTGTCAGGAAACTGACTTCCCGGGGAGACTGCCATCTGGTGGTGGTGGGAGGAGACGGAACCCTGAATCTGGTTCTGCAGGGAATCCGGTCTTTTGAACATACCAGGCTTTCCTGCATTCGGGCAGGCTCTGGAAATGACTTTGCCAAAAATATGAATCTGGAAAAAGATCTGCAGAAAAGTCTTTCCCATCTGTTGCATCATCCAGAAGAAAGACTTCTGGACTATGGAGTTGAGACTCTTTTTCCCGCAGATGATTACCATAAAGAACCACTTAAACGCCGTTTCCTCATCAGCAGCGGTGTTGGATACGACGCAGACATATGCTATGAAGCTTCCCAAAGCCGTTTGAAAACTGCTTTGAACCATTTGAACCTGGGAAAAGCCGTCTATTTTCTGATTGGAATGAAACTGATTTTTACAAAGAAATGCAGCAAGGCAGTTCTTATGGTGGACGACCAGAATCCGCAGATGATTCCGGAACTTTTTTTCCTGACAGGAATGATTCATCCATGCGAAGGCGGAGGCTTTGCCTTCTGTCCGGATGCCAGCTGTACAGATGGTATGCTGGACTTATGCCTGGTGGAATCTATGTCAAAACCAAAGCTAATGATGGCTGTCTGCCTTGTATTTTTCCGCAGGCACAATCTGCTGAAGAAAATACATGGATTCCGGTGCAGAAAAATGACGCTGATCCTGGATAACCCCCAGTGTTTCCATCATGACGGGGATACCCCATTCTGGATCAGAAGAGTGGATATGGAATGTAAGAAGGGACTTCGTTTCGTGGAATAAAGAGGAGCGGGAAAATGCGTTATTTAAAACCACATTATTATGATAAATTTCAGTGCCTGGCCGGCCAGTGTCCGGATACCTGCTGTGCCGGATGGCAGATTGTGATTGATGATGATTCACTGGAAAAATACGAAAAAACGAAAGGGACTTTTGGAAGCCGCCTTAGAAATTCCATTGACTGGCAGGAGGGTGTATTTGATCAGTATGACGGAAGGTGCAGTTTCCTGAACGAACAGAATCTCTGTGATATTTACCAGGAACTTGGCAAAGATGCTCTGTGCGATACATGCCGGATGTATCCCCGGCATGTTGAAGAGTACGATGGACTTCGTGAATTATCCCTTACACTCTCCTGTCCTGCAGCCGCACAAATGATACTTGGCTGCAAAGAGAAAGTTCAATTTCTGGAGTCCTTCACAGAGGAAGAAGACGATTTCGAGGAGTTTGATTTTCTTTTGTTTTCTCAGCTGGAAGATGCCAGAGATGTAATCTTTAAAATACTGCAAAACAGGAACCTGGATCTGCGAGACCGTATCATGGCAGTCTGTTCACTGTCAGAAGAGTTTCAAACGTGCATTGATGAAGAAAGAGCTTATGATATTGACGATCTGCTCAGAAAATATTCAGAAAATCCGAATGTCTCTGCACAATACGAGCCTTCTTACGAGTCCCGCCTGAAAGAATGGACACTTCTGAACCGTCTGGAAAGGCTTCGTCCTGAATGGACAAATGTTCTTTTAAACTGCAGGGAGCTTCTCTATTCTGGCGGCAAAGAACAATACGAGCGCATCTGCCGGGAATTTCACTGTGCATACGGATTTAACAGCAGCCAGAAAGAAAGCTGGTCCATTATGGGTGAACAGCTCATGATGTTCTTTATTTACACTTATTTCTGTGGTGCTGTCTACGATGATATGGTCATTTCAAAAACAGGCATTGCTGTTTTTTCCTGCACATGGATCCAGGAACTTGTTATGGCACGATGGCTGGAAAATGGAAAAGAACTTGACTTTTCCGATATAACGGAAATTGCCTGGCGGTATGCAAGAGAAGTGGAACATTCTGATCTTAACCTGGATACGTTGGAAGAATGGTTGTGGAAATCCTTGACAAAAGTATAATCAACGAATAGAAACACAGATAGACTTGGGTTTTATATACTTTGAGGTGAGTCAAATCAAGCCGCCAGCTATTTATAACAGTTGGCGGCTGTTTGTGT
Organism: Clostridia bacterium; assembly: GCA_028722515.1. GTDB lineage: Bacteria > Bacillota > Clostridia > Lachnospirales > Lachnospiraceae > Blautia_A. Next base: position 6,296 of record JAQYGS010000028.1, read on the forward strand.
TACTTTATTTCAGTGGGAACCTGTCCCCGTAACTCAGAAATTTAATTTTTCCAGGATTGCAGGAAGCTCTTTGTCAACTATGTCGTTATCCAGCTGGCATGTTCCTGCATTGCGGTGCCCGCCACCGCCATATTCCAGGCAAAGTTGTCCAATATCCACATTGGAGGCTTTGTTTACAATACTTTTGCCAATCATGACAGCTGTGTTTTGCTTGCGGAAACCCCATGCAATATGTACAGAAATCTCAGCTTCAGGGTACATGGCGTAAACCATAAAACGGTTGCCAGCATAGATAATGTCTTCATTTCTAAGATCAATAACAGCTACCTTACCATGGATCTTCACAATACGCTGCAGCTGGGCTTTAAACAGATCAGCCTGTTCAAAATAGAGGTCCACACGCTCTTTTACATCCGGCAGCTCCAGAATAGCGTCGATGGTATGCTCACGGCAATAGTCAATCAGTTCCATCATAAGATCGTAGTTGGAAATGCGAAAATTATGAAAACGGCCAAGGCCGGTACGGGCATCCATAATAAAATGCAGCAGGCACCATCCTGTAGGATTCAGTATTTCCTCAATGGTAAAATCTGCACTGTCTCCCTTGTCAACGGCTGCCATCAGTTCCTCAGACAGATTCGGGAAGCGGTCTTTGCCACCATAATAATTATATACGACCCGGGCTGCAGATTTAGCATTCTCATCAATGATCAATTTGCCGCCGGTCTCCGTAGCCTTCAGACGGTCAATTTCACTTTCGTGGTGATCAAAAGCAATCCCCACTCTTGGATCGTAAGGCAGGTTTGTTGTAATATCATTTTCAGATAATTCAATTTTTCCATCCTGAACATCTTTGGGATGTACAAACTTTATTTCATCCACAAGGTTCAGTTCTTTCAACATCATGGCACAAGCCAGACCGTCAAAATCGCTTCGCGTAACCAATCTTCTCATTGTTTACTAATTCCTTTCTCTGTTTCGTATTATATACAATTTATTATAACGCATTAATCAAAAAATGCAAGAATGGGGACAGGTTCCGATTGCCTGACACCTTGTCTGGGTTAAATTTTCCTCCTGTCAATCCTTTTTGGCTTCGAATACCTCATATTGACGTTTCGGGCCTCCGCATACAGGGCAGCGGTCCGGTACATTCTCTCCAGTCATAACATAACCGCAGATGGGGCATACATAGATGATATCTTTCTGGAAATGTTCCAGATCTTCAGCCTCTTTAAGGAGTTGTTCGTGAATTTTTTCTGCCGCGCCGGCTCCCGAAAAAGCCTGCCTGGATAAGGGCTCATTTTTTTCTCTGGCATACTCCTCCATCATCTGATAGCTACGCTGGTGCTCAAATTCTTCAATGGGAGTATAAGTCTTTATGGATTCTCCAAATGGAGCCGGATTTTCAATAATGGAATAAAAATTTCTGGCATGATGATATTCTGAGGAAGCCAGTGCTTCAAAGAGATTTGCTATTTTTTCCATACCTCTTCTTCGAGCTCTGTCTGCAAAAGTCAGATATTTCAGATGCGCCATCAATTCAGCCTCAACTGTTTTCTCAAGGTTTTCTCTCAAAATCGGGTTTTTCCGTTCTCGCTCATAACAGTTCTCCGAAAGATTTTCAAAACGGTATTGAAGTTCTCCATTCTTCATAAAAAAATGTACCATATGATGCTCTACATCACAGGAACGGATATCCTCCGATACGTCTTCTATAAGAGCTCCTCCACCTCCTGTACAGATCAGTGGAATGCCATCCACCATATCTTCAAACCTGGAATGCACATGACCGCATACAAGATATTTTACTTTTTCCTTCCAGGGTTGATAGACTTCTTTCAAACGTGTGAATTCTTCTTCCGAAACAGAATTTCTGATATAATGATTGGGAACCGGAATATGAAAAGCAATGATCACACGCTTCACATCTTCTCTTTTCAGTACCTGAGAAAGAAGCTTCAGACCTTCCTGCTCAAATGTTCGCATAGCATTATCCAGGACTACCAGAGCAAATGCATCGGTGATAAGAGCATAATTCTTTTCTCCAAAATAATCTGTATAATCTCCTGTATCATGATTTCCCCGCAGAACATATACATCATTGTGTGCCAGGATTTCTGTCAGATCACTGATTTCCTGATAGTAATGTGCATTTCCGGCAGGCACAAGATCCCCTGCGATCAGTGTGATGTCATCCTGTGCACTCTTTTCCAGAGTCCCTGCAAATACCTTCATATTATAGGTACCCAGCCCTTCACAGCCGGGATCGCCAATAACTCCCACGGAATTCACCTGAGGAAGATGTATGATTGGCTGAATTACTTTTTGAATTCTGTTCCTGTCCATAATAGAATACCTCTTTTTGTTTTTATCATAATCTGATTATACTGTTTCTGAATTATGTGTGCAACACCTTGGTGCCTGACATTTTACTACCTAACTTAGTATTTTAAAAAACAGCAGGATCAGAACCAGGATGATAACCGGGCGGACGATTTTACTGCCGTTTTTGATTACCATTCCGGATCCTATGTAGTGGCCTGCAAAGCAGAACAGGGCGCCTGCAATGCCATACATAACGTTTACGTATCCGCTGAAAAGGAAGGTAATCAGCGCTGCGAAATTGGATGAAAGATTGATCAGCTTTACATTGCCAGAGGCAGTACGCACATCCATTCTGGCAAACCGTGTCAGGCAAAGGAGCAGAAAAGTGCCTGTTCCAGGTCCATAAAAGCCATCGTAAATCCCAATGAGAAAAGCACTGATGATTACAATGATCAATCGTCTGGCTGCCGGAAATGAGGAATCATATTCCGGCTCTTTTTTCTTTAAAAGAACTGCAGCTGCCACAACAGGAAGAACAAAAAGCATCATTTTTTTCAGGAAAACATCGCTGATCTTTAAGACCAGTTTTGCTCCAAGAAAAGATCCTGATAATGCGGCAAGAATACCTGGCAGAATAAGAGACGTGTCATAGAATCCGTTTTTACAGTAACGTGCGGTGGAAACGGTAGTTCCCAATGCAGACGACAGCTTATTGGTGGCAATAGCACTGTGTGGAGTAAGCCCCGCCAGTAAAAATGCCGGAAGAGAGATCAGTCCTCCGCCTCCTCCAATGGAGTCCACAAGGCCCGCAAGAAATGTTAATGGACAGATAATGAGAAAAGCAGTCAGATTCATTATTATTCTCCTTTATCTTGAATAAAGTCATTTTACCACATATTGTGACATTATGCACGGAGAAGAAAAAATTGCGGAAATTATTTCACTGGTCAATAAGGTAACAACTACCACTTGAATTGGTAATTATTATTGTCACTGCAAAAGGCTTGGTTACATGTGAACTCTTCTGTACTTTAGAATTTTTGGAAAAATATCAAAAGGAAAGGCATTATACCCAGAACTCATCCATATAGGAATCTGCGTCCTCATCTGAAAGGGAGTATTTTTTCTTCAGGCATTCACGGGTTTCGCTTTTTGTTTTTCCGATATCCTGAAGTGCAGAAATAAGAGCAGCTATACCTTTCCTCATTTCTTG